>JAZOVI010000027.1:0-3595 GCA_045658625.1 Faecousia sp. | reverse complement strand
CGAGGTTGGCTCTCTGCAGCGCTTCAAAGATGCGGCTAAGGAAGTTACCGCAGGCTATGAGTGCGGTATGAGTATTCACAAGTTTAACGACATCAAAGAAGGCGACATCTTTGAGTGCTTCGTGATGCAGGAAATTAAGCGGTAAGCATCTCTGCCGCACCGCCGGGAAAGCGGTGCGCCAGTTGTGCTGTGTATACGAAAGGAAGAAAGTTATGGCATCCAACCGAATTGGAAGAATCAATGAGGAACTCCAGAAAGAACTATCTAATCTCATTCGCAATTTGAAAGACCCTCGCGTGCAGGACACCATGATCTCCGTTACCCGTGTGGAGGCAACCCCTGATCTGCGGTGGGCAAAGGTATATGTAAGCTTTTTGCAGGACGATCGGGCAGATGACGCCTTGAAGGGGCTCAAATCCGCTTCCGGCTATCTCCGCCGGGAGTTGGGCAGCGCCCTTAATTTGCGTTATACGCCCGAATTGCAGTGGGAAAAAGATGATTCCATCACCTACGGCGCAAAAATGCTGAACCTTATTAACTCCTTGGGGGTAAAACAGGATGACGAATCTGACGAGGGCTGAGTGCGCCCGCTTCTTCCGGGAGAATGACCGTTTTACCATTATTACCCACGGTGGCCCGGATGGGGATACTTTGGGATCTTCTGCTGCCTTGTGCTTAGGCCTGCGACAGATCGGAAAGACCGCTTTTGTGTTGGAAAATCCCCAGATTACGGAGAGATTTCAGCACCTGGTGGAAGGCTTGACAAAACCGGAAGCGGAAGATGCTGATCTTTTGATTGCTGTTGATGTGGCGGGCACCCGGATGATCCCGGAGGAAATTCGGTATTTGGCGGATAAAATAGATATGCGGATTGACCACCACGGCTCCGGCACACCCTTTGCGGATCGGGAACTGGTGGACAGCTCTGCGGCTGCTTGCAGCGAGATTATTTATGATATTTTGTCCCTTTTGGATGTGGAACTGGATGTTCCTATTGCCAATGCGCTTTATACGGCAGTGGCGACCGATACCGGTTGCTTCCGTTATGCCAATGCCACAGGCAATAGCTTTGCTCTGGCTTCCGAGTGCGCCTATGTGAGCCCTGACATCTTTAAGATCAACCAGCGGCTTTTTGATACCATTACTTTGGGCCGCCTGCGGCTGCAAAGCTGGGTGGTAGAAAATATGCAGGTGCTCCAGGATGGCAAGATTGTTATTTGCGCCATCCCGGCAGATATTCAGGAAAGATTAGGTCTTGCCGACGAGGATATGGGCAACCTTTCCGGTTTCCTGCGCTCTATTGAGGGCGTAAAAATGTCTGCAACTGTACGGCAGGATAATGAAGGGCATACCGGCTTTTCTGTCCGGGCTGTGCCCGGCTATGATGCGGCGGCTGTCTGTGAAAAGTTAGGTGGCGGCGGCCACAAGGGCGCTGCCGGCGCCGGTATGGTGGACGTAACCATGGAAGAGGCTGTGGCGGCCCTGATGGCAGCCCTGCCTGACCTGAGTGAGTAAGATTTATGAACGGAATTGTAATCGTAGATAAGCCGGAGGGCTGGACAAGCCAGGATGTAACGGCCAAACTCCGTGGCGTTTTCAAAACGCGGAGGATCGGCCACGGTGGTACATTAGACCCTATGGCCACCGGTGTTCTGCCTGTTTTTGTAGGCAGAGCCACCCGGGGTGTGGAGTTTTTTGAACACGCGGAAAAGACTTATATTGCCCGGCTTCGTTTGGGAATCACCACCGATACGGAGGACATTACCGGCACGGTACTGGAAGAACGCCCGGTATCAGTTACTGCGGAAGCGCTGGAAGAAGTTCTCTCTAAGTTCCGCGGAGAAATTGATCAAATTCCGCCGATGTACTCTGCAATCAAAATCAACGGACAGAAGCTCTGCGACCTGGCCCGCAAGGGCAGGGAAGTGGAGCGGCAGAGCCGGCGCGTTACCATCTTCCGGCTGGAATGTCAGGAATTTAACGGTACGGAGGCAACATTGCTTGTCCATTGCTCCAAGGGTACTTATATCCGAACCCTCTGCAAGGATATTGGTGCGTCTCTTGGCTGTGGCGGCTGTATGGCGGCTTTGCGGAGAGTTTCCGCAGGTGCATATACGGAAGAAAACGCCGTAAAACTGGATACACTGGTAGCAGCGGAAAATCCGGAAAGCTATCTGCAGCCGGTGGATTCTATGTTTGCGGCATATCCGAAAATTACCTTGACAGAGAAGCAGGAAAAGCGCTGCCGCAACGGCAACAGCTTCTCGATCGCTTTGCCTGAGGGAACATACCGTGTATACGGTGCGTCCGGAGAATTTCTGATGCTTGCCAAGGTGGAAAATGGCATTATGGCCACCGTAAAAAGCTTTTTTGAGGTATAAAGAGGAAATATGAAACCAACCATTTTTGCCCTGGGATTTTTTGACGGGGTGCATTTAGGCCATCAGGCACTGCTCCGCCAATGCCGCAGTCTTGCAAATCAGCAGGGGTGTGATGCCGGTGTGGTTACCTTTACCACCCATCCCGACAGCTTGGTAGCAGGGAAGACCCCTGCGCTTCTGAATAGGGCAGAGGATCGCAGACTTTTGCTGACCGGCTACGGAATGGAAACCGTTGTGGAGCTACCCTTTGATAAAAAGCTGATGCAGACCCACTGGTCGGTCTTTTTGAGTGATCTTGTGGAAGGCGGTGCGGCAGGGTTTGTCTGCGGCAGCGATTTTCGCTTTGGCGCAGGCGGCGGCGGTACAGCCAAAAAGCTGGAAGGCTACTGCAAAGAAAGAAATCTTCCTTATGCCATTGTGCCCCAACAGGAAATGGACGGGGTGCGGGTCAGTTCTACCTATATCCGGGAGTTGATCGAACAGGGAGAAATGGAAAAAGGGGTTGCGTTTTTGGGCCATCCCCATGCTTTGACAGGAGAGGTAGTTCACGGCAGAGGTCTGGGTCATACCATCGGCATTCCTACTGCCAATCTGCAGCTTCCTGAGGGTGTGATCTGCCCAAAATTCGGTGTTTATGCCTGTAAAGTGATCGCAGAGGGCAAAGAATATATGGCAGTAACCAATGTGGGTACACGACCTACTGTTAACGGAAGTCATATTACGGTAGAGCCTTGGCTTTTGGATTTTGCAGGCGATCTGTATGGAAAAACCATACATTTGCTCTTTTATAAATTCCTGCGTCCGGAGAAAAAATTTGCCTCTTTGGAGGAATTAAAGGCGGAAATTCAAAAAAATGCAGAACAAGTACGCCTGTATTTTCAGTAATTTTCCGTGAAAAGTTTAGAAAATACGAAAAATAGTGAAAATTTTCCTTTACATTTGGGAAAGATTATGGTATGATATGCGAGCTGGCTTTTGCCAGACGATATTTCTATGCCCGCAGCTCAGTTGAGGGATAAAGCCAAACGGCATTTCACCAACCCCGACTTGGCGCGAGGCAAATTCAAAAAAAGGTGGAAAAAACAATGATCCAGAAGGAAAAAAAGACCCAGGTAATCCTGGAAAATGCTACCCACGAGGGCGATACCGGTTCTCCTGAGGTACAGATCGCTATTCTGACTGCTCGCATCAACGAGCTGACCGATCACCTGCGC
>JAZOVI010000026.1:0-13544 GCA_045658625.1 Faecousia sp. | reverse complement strand
ATCCTTATAATCGAGTCTGTGTTCGTGATTGCCGGTAATATAGTAAACAGGTGCAATTTGTGTTGCTTGTCTGGCGAAGGAAAGGGCTACATCCATATTCGGATGGTAGGAATCCACTAAATCGCCGGTTATCACAATAATATCCGGTTTTTGCTCCCGAATTTTCTCTAATAAACGGGCATTATCCTCACCAAATTGGGCATTGTGCAAATCGGAAATCTGCACAATACGGAAATTGTCAAAGTCTTCCGGAATACGGTCGGAGGTGATAGTGTACCGCGTAACCTCAAGAGTCAAATTGCCCCAAATGACCCAGCCAATGAAACACAGGGTAAATGTAACGGCGAGCAAAAGGAATTTTTGCCACTTTTTCAGGCTCTTCAGTTTTGTAAATAGTTTCAGTTCTTTTAGTTTTTTCAAGGAAAATCACCCGGGAACTATCCTACCACAAATGGGGCAGTTTTTCAAGTAAAAAACAACCCCGATGCCGTAGCATCGGGGGTATGTTTATTAGATATACTTGGAAGTAGCAACCTTAACGCCGGGGCCCATGGTGGAAGCAACGACGCAGGAGCGGATATACTGACCCTTAGCTGCAGCGGGCTTAGCCTTAACAACAGCGTTCATCAGGGTGTCCATGTTCTCGGTCAGCTTTGCAGCGCCGAAGGAAACCTTGCCGATGGGGCAGTGGATGATGTTGGTCTTGTCCAGACGGTACTCAACCTTACCAGCCTTGATTTCCTGAACAGCAGCGGTAACGTTGGGAGTAACAGTGCCAGCCTTGGGGGAGGGCATCAAACCCTTGGTGCCCAGAACCTTACCCAGACGGCCAACTACACCCATCATATCGGGAGTAGCAACAACAACGTCGAACTCGAACCAGTTCTCCTTGGTGATCTTCTCAACCAGCTCCATGCCACCAGCGTAGTCAGCGCCTGCAGCCAAAGCCTCATCCAGCTTTGCGTCCTTAGCGAAAACCAGAACACGGGCGGTCTTGCCGGTACCGTTGGGCAGAACAACTGCGCCACGGACCTGCTGGTCGGCATGACGGGAGTCAACGCCTAACTTAATATGCAGTTCAACAGTCTCGTCGAACTTTGCGGAAGCACCCTTCACAACCAGATCCAGGGCTTCGGTGGGATCATACTGAACAGCGCGGTCAAACAGCTTCGCGCTTTCCTGATACTTTTTGCCTCTAAACACTTAATTTATCCTCCTTGTAGTGGTGATGCGGAATAATCCTCCCACATTTCCGGGGTAGGCTCCCCGGACAGCAAATATCAATTAGTCAACAACGGTAACGCCCATGGAACGGCAAGTGCCAGCAACCTGGCTCTCAGCGGCTTCCAGAGTGTTTACGTTCAGGTCGGGCATCTTGGTCTTAGCGATCTCAGTGATCTGAGCGCGGGTGATGGTGCCAACCTTCTGCTTGTTGGGAACGCCACTGCCCTTGTCCAGGCCGATAGCCTTCATAACCAGCAGGGGAGTGGGGGGAGTCTTGGTGATGAAGGTGAAGCTGCGGTCAGCGTAGACAGTGATGACTACGGGGATCTTGTAACCCTCCATCGCCTGGGTACGAGCGTTGAATTCCTTGATAAATGCTGCGATGTTAACGCCGTGCTGACCCAGAGCGGGACCAACAGGGGGCGAAGCAGTTGCCTTGGCGGCGTTGATCTGAAGTTTGATAATACCGGTAACTTTCTGTGCCATTTTAAGCACCTCCTGAATAAAATGTGGTAATGATGCGCTTAGCGCACTTTTTGCGGGGCGTTTTGCCCCTCCCACGTTCCGGCCGAAATACGGCCCGATGCGTTATTGGGATACGACTTCCACTTGATCGAGCTCGAACTCGACGGGAGTCTCACGGCCAAACATAGAAACAACTACGCTGACCAGATTGTTGTCCACCTCGATGTTGTCCACTGTGCCGGTGAAGGAGGTAAGAGGACCGTCAAGAATCCGAACCGTATCGCCAACTGCGTAGTTGACAACGATCTGACGCTTCTCAACGCCCATTTCATAAACTTCTTCCTCAGACAGGGGGAGGGGACTGTTTCCGGATGCACCTACGAAACCGGCAACAGCGCGGATGTTGCGGATCACGTGCCAGGTATCGTCGCTGTATACCATTTTTACAAAGATGTAGCCGGGGTAAAGCTTCCGGTCGTAAGTCTTGCTTGCGCCGGTTTCGGTGATTTCCGTAACGGTTTCCATAGGAATGGAAATGGTGTGGATCACGTCCTGCAGCTGCCGGTTTTGAACAGTCTTTTCAATGGTAACCTTAACGGTGTTTTCGTAGCCGGAATAGGTTTGGACGACATACCATCTCGCGGTCTCAGCCATAGTTTTGTACCTTAACCGTGGAAGGCGCTGATCAGTGCATCAATGCCGACCTGAGCAACAAAGTCGAAAACCCAAATGAAAGCGCCGATGACGAGAACGCATGCGCCAACGATCAGGGTGTTTTTAGCGACCTGCTGCGGAGTGGGCCATACGACCTTCTTCAGTTCGCTGCGAAGCTCACGGAAGTAGCGACCAATGGCACCAAAGGCTCTCTTGAACCAGTTTTCCTTTTTTACTTCTGCCATTTTGGTCCCTCCTTACTTAGTCTCGTTATGAACGGTGTGCTTCTTGCAGAATCTGCAATACTTCTTCATTTCAAGACGGTCGGGGTCGTTCTTCTTGTTTTTCATGGTGTTGTAGTTTCTCTGCTTGCACTCAGAGCATCTCAAAGTGACTTTTACGCGCATTACGGCACCTCCTTAAAAATTGCCTCCCTGTATCACTCCGGCTATCAAAAATTTAGTGTGCGGTCAACTACAAATAACCGCCCGAAGCTGAAAAAGGCGCACAAAAAAAGCCCTTTTTCACAGGTAGAGTCATTCTACCATACCGGGGGTATCAAAGTCAACAACTTTTTTCTTTATTTTTTGTAAAATATGGGTTATAATAGGTCCAAAATCAAAGAAAGAGGGAAATATAGATGCGTATTATGGCGATTGACTACGGAGATGCCCGTACCGGTGTCGCAATCTCCGATTTACTCTGCTCCATCACCGGCAGCACCCAGGTAATTCACGGCAGAATGCAGGAAAAACTCATTGCGTCTCTTTTGCAGATTGTCCGGGAAAACGAGGTGGGGGAGATTGTTGTTGGTCTGCCCAGAAATATGGACGGCAGCGAAGGCCTCAGAGCAGAGCTTTGCCGCCAGTTTGCCGCCAGGGTAGAAGAAGCCACAGGCCTTCCTGTGAAATTATGGGACGAGCGGTGGACCACAGTGGAAGCCCACCGTATCCTAAACGACCATAATTACCACGGCAAAAAACGGAAAAATACCGTAGATGCTGTGGCGGCTTCCCTGATCTTAGAGGGTTACTTAGCTTTCCGCGGCCGGTAAAATAGTTCCCGTAAGCCTGTAAGCAGAAGCAAAATGCCGAATAGCTTTTTCAGCAGCGGCATAGGCAGGTAGCTCCCCAAAATGGAAAACACAAAGGCGCACAGGATGCCCGCCCACACGGCGGGCATTACTTTTTTTATAGGAAGATCTCCTTTCCGGATTCTGGAAAGGGTGGAAATCAGTGCCGCAGGCAAAAAGAAAAGGAGATTGACACCCCGGGCGGTGGCTGGATCTACATTCATAACGGCTGTAAGCCATAAAATAAGCAAACTACCGCCTCCGAGTCCCATACCTGCCAGTGTGCCGCAAACCACTGCAGCTAAAAAGGCGGTTAAAAAATTTATGGCCATAAATATCGGATGCCTCCCCATAAAATCAAAATGCCCAGCGCCCGGTGCAGCCAAAGGGTGGGAATATGGGGAGCGATGCGGGGAGCAAGCAGACCGCCCAGGCAGCTGCCTAAGAGGTAGGGAAGTACATCGGCAAAAGAGGGGAGCGTAGGCGTCATTGCGATGCTTACCAGACAAATAGGCAAGATGATGGAGACAGACGCGCCGAAAATCTCTTTCTCAGGCAGGTCAGTCAAAAAAACCAGCAGGGGAACAAGTATCATACCGCCGCCTGCTCCGAAAAGGCCGGCTACTGCCCCTGCAGCGCCGCCGGCAAGCATTAAACCGAGTTTTTCACGAATAGACAAAAAGAACACCTCCTGTGGAAATTTTCTCCACAGGAGGTGTTTTTATGCGTATTACTTATCCACCAATAATGGTGTCCAGAGCAATCCAGGACAGATCCTTGGTAGCGGTGTCTGCAGTCTTTAGCTGCTCATCGTACCACTTCTGAGTATCCTCAGTACGCATATCGGTAGTGATAATGAGATCGCGGTAATTCATTTCATTGGTTTCCGCGAAGTACATAATGTGATAGCCGTACTCGGTCTCGATGATCTCTACATCACCGACCTTGCGGTTCTCGTCAATACACCAATCCAGGAAGGGCTTGACATAGTTCTGATCGTAGGAGATGTTCTCATACAGACCGCCGGTTGCAGCAGAAGCGGTGTCGTCGGTGTTCTTCTCAACAAGCTTCTTAAAGTTCTCGAGGGTCTTGCCGCCTTCCATCTCTTCCCACTCTTTCAGGAGCTTCTCGGCAGCTTCCTTGGCAACAGCCTTCTCAGCATCGGTGTAGATTACCTTGCCGTCGTCGTCCTTCTTGTTGTCCTTCTCGGGATCGGCAAAGGATTTCAGCAGGTGGTGAACGTCAACAGTGGGAACCTTGTTGTCATTGGAGCCGTTAAACAGAACGACATAGTAGCCGTTGATGACCTTCTCTTCTTCCTTCTTGTCGTCAGTCTCGTCCTTCTTGTCGTCGGTTTCGTCCTTCTTATCGTCAGACTCATCCTTCTTGTCGTCCTCTTCGGTAGTGGGGGTGTACTCGTTGACAATTACAGAGGTGTCGCCAACGACACGGTCGGCATTGGTGATCCAATCCTTCAGCATAGCGGGGAGCTTGGAGCCGAGGATATTCTTGTTGTTGGAGGCAGTAACGTTGGTCTTATCCTTGTTGATCTCCAGAGCCTTTACAGCCATTTCCAGTTCTTCGAAGGTCTTGTTGCCCAGCAGGGACTCGGCAACTTCCTTAGCCTTTGCCCGAGCGGCATCCTTCTCCTCTTCGGTGTAGGTTACCTGGCCCTTGTCGTCCTTAGTGCCCTCACCCAGGAAGTGGGTATAGCTTAAGTAGCAGGTTGCATAGGAGTAGCTGTTATAGTTCAGGAGTTTTTCCTTTTCAAACTCACGAATCTGCTCATCGGTGTAAGAGAGGCTCTCAGCATAGTGCGCCAGATAGGCATCTGCCAGAGCACACTCTTCCAAATATGCGCGGTAGTTGTCTACATCAGCACCGAAGCAGTACATAGATCCCAGGTATTTGTCTACATTGCTGTAGCCGTTATAAGCAGCCCAGAAGGTCAGGGTGCTGATCTGAGAGTCCACATTCTTCTTGGCGTCTTCGGGCAGCTCAAACTTGGCGTCCTTTGCCAGGTTGCACAGCACATAGGTGCGCTTTGCGCTACTGAGTGCCTGGTCTACAAAAAAGTTTGCCCAAGTCTGACCGGTCTTTGTATCATAGGTCTGCTTGTCCAGGGGTTTGGAAACGTCCAAATTCATCAGCAGCTGCAGATAAATCGCAGTGTTGGAGCTATACTGGGAGTACCACTCGTTATACTGATCACTGATAGCGTCCTTGTAGTAATAGCTAAGCTCAACTGCGTTGATTTCTTTGTCGCCTACAACGGCGGCAATGGAGTTTTTCTGCAGATGGCCGGACTGGACAACGCCGCGAACGCCAACGATGGCGATTGCTGCTACCAAAATAATGGCAATAATGGAAACGAATGTAATGGTGTACCGTTTCAGCTGTTTTGCTTCCTTTTCTGCCTGGGTCTGCTTGGCAGTCATCTTGGAAGCGTTTTCCTCCTTGCGGAGTTTTTTCTTGTTAGATGCGCTCATAGTAACTTCCTCTCAAATACAAGTAATATGCTGTTGGTTTTTGCGTTTCTATGGGATTATAACCTATTTTTTCGAATGTTGCAAGTGTAATTATTGCAACTTGAAAAAAATTTACAAAAAACATTCCTAAAAATGTAGGAATTGTGCCCAAAAAACAATGGGGTGCCGTTTTCACGACACCCCAGACCCGCTTTAGCCGCACGCGCCCATTTATGACCTGCACGAACGGCAGGTGGGTCGCCGCTCTGTACCTTAGCTGCTCCCAACGTCCACCCATCGTCAAAGCGCGGGCGGGAGGTCTGCAATCCGATACAGAAGTCAAGCATCCCGATTAAAAGATGTGGGTCCAAAAGGACGCGCTGCGCACCAAGCAGGCAGTATGCGCTTAGTCTGCCTCTTCCGAGTAAAGTTCATCCATAATAATATCGTATACCCGCTGCAATTCCTGCTCATCTTCAATGGCGCAAAGAAGGGGTTCACCGTCCTCGTCTTCCTCGGACTTGAGGATGCTGACCTCGGGAATTTCAGTTTCCTCACAGCCTGCGGGAACAACAGCGAGATAGGTACATCCGTCTATCTCTGTAGAGGTGAGAACCTCCAGCTCGTACTCCTGGCCGTCTTCGTCTACGATTGTCATAAAATCAGAACCGAACATAGAAAGCGATCCTCCCGATAATTTTCTCTGTCTGTATTTTACCTTAATTCCTTGGGAAAATCAAGAGAAAACTTATCAGGAAAGGTAAGCTTCCAAAAGTTCCACAAGCTGCTTTTGGTTTTCAATGGGGATACCTGCAGCCAGCGCAGCCTGATCCTCCTTTGGAAAAAGGGTAACGGGAACGGCATAGACCTGAACCGGTACTTTATGACCTTGCCGATAAAGGGCCAGATTTCCGTCGTGAACGCCTAAATAGAGCATAATTGCCATAACTGGCAGAAAGATCCGGAAAAATTTCATTGCATCTCCTCCTGGTAGGGTAAGTTTTCCCGGAAATTCATTAAATATTTATAAATTGGGTCTTTCGTTTTTTCTTGGGGTATGCTATAATTGTATGAACGATGGTATGCCCATATGCCATTTTGCAAAAAGAAACCCTGTCAGCCTGTTGTCGGCTGTATGATATGGAGGAGTCGCGTATGTTTGAAAAAATAAAGGCGCTGATTTTTAAGGGAAGGGAAAAAAGCGATGCCCAGCAGGATTGGCAGCCCCATCCCGCCCTGCGCGTTCTATATAAACTATGGATGGGCACTTTTGCGATTATAAAGATTGCCCTGGGCGCAGTGGCTACGGTTGTGCTGATTTGCGGTGTCTGCGCATTTGTGTTTGTAGGCATCCTTGGCGATTATCTGGAATCGGATATTTTGCCCTCAGCTGACTTGAACCTGGATGATTTTAAGCTGGATATGACTTCTTTCCTCTACTATGTAGATGAAGAGGGGCAAATTCAGCCTTTGCAGCAGATCTACTCCGATACCAAACGTCAGTGGGTGGACCTTGAGGATATGCCCGAGGCGCTGATTCAGGCTACCGTTGCCATTGAGGACAAGCGCTTTTACGAGCACCAGGGTGTTGACTGGTTTACCACCGTCAAGGCCTGCGCAGGTATGTTCTTTGGCGGCGGTACGGCAGGTGGTTCTTCTCTTACCCAGCAGCTGATTAAAAACCTGACCGGCGAAAACAGCTTCACCGTCCAGCGTAAGGTTATGGAAATTTTCCGCGCCGTATGTGTGGAAAAGACCAGCAGTAAGGACGATATTATCGAGCTATATCTCAATACGGTTTATTTCGGCAATGGTTATAACGGTGTCCGTAGCGCCGCCGAATACTACTTTGGTAAGGAACTGGAACTGCTTAATACTGCAGAATGCGCAAGTCTTATCAGTATTACCAATAACCCCTCCATCTTCGATCCCTATCGGAAAGCCTTTGAGGAGGGCGGCAAGACCGGCGCGGAACGCAATCGCGAGCGTCAGGTAATCGTACTGAAGGAGATGTGCAATCAGGGCTGGATCACCAAGGAAGCCTACGATGAAGCCATCGCCTATGAGATGGTCTTTGAGTCCGGCATTACTATGGATGAACGGCTCAATACCTGCCCCAATGAAAGCTGCGGCTATCGGGATGTAGCTGCTAACTTCGTTGAAAACGAAGGCACTTATTACTGCCCCAAGTGTAATACGATGGTGGTGCTGGAGCAGGTCTCCAACCGGGGTGTCTATTCCTGGTTTACCGAGACTGCGCTGCAGGACGTTGCCAAGGAGCTGGCGGAAAAGGCCGGCGCCCAGTGGAATGATGCTACGGAAAGCCTTTATATGGAGCTGATCCGCCGCAGTGGTTACCACATCTATACCACAATGGATCCCCTTGTTCAGACCTATGTGGATGAAGTTTACGGCAACCTGGACGTAATCCCCGATACTATGAGCGGCCAGCAGCTTCAATCCTCTATTGTTGTCATTGATAATCGCACAGGCGATATTGTCGCCCTGGCTGGCGGTGTCGGCGAAAAGACAGACTACGACGCATGGAACCGCGCAGAAGCGAAGCTCCAGTCCGGTTCTTCCATTAAGCCTTTGTCCATTTACGCCCCCGCATTTGAAATGAATGCCATTAACCCTTCCACCATCGTTTACGACTTGCCCCTGTATTTTAATGAAAAGGGTCCCTGGCCGAATAACGATAACCGGAAATTCTCCTATAAGCGGACGATCTTTGAAGCTGTGGAGGACTCTGTTAACGGTGTGGCGGCCAATACCTTGGATAATATCGGTATCAGCTATTCCTACGAATATGCCAAGTATAAGTTCGGCCTGTCCACGCTGATAGATTCCCGGGTGCTCAGCGATGGAAAAGTCCAGTCCGACAAGGACTACGGCCCTCTGGCAATGGGCGCCCAGACTTTGGGCGTAACCGTTCGGGATATGACTGCGGCATATGCAGCCTTTGCCAACAATGGCGTACAGCGGGAGTCCCGTACCTTCCTGCGTGTGTACGACAGCGACGGCAATGTTGTCATCGAAAAGGATCAGCAGTCCCAGCAGATCGTGAACGAAAAGACAGTAACCTATATGAATTACTGTCTTGTTAATGCAGTTAATAACGGTACCGGTTCCGGCGCGAAGCTTTCTAATATGCAGGTGGCGGGTAAGACCGGTACGACCTCCAGCGGTCGAGATCGCTGGTTCTGCGGCTACACCGGTTACTATACCGCTGCAGTATGGTGCGGCTATGATAACCCGGAGCCTATTAAGCTGAAGGACGGCAGCTATAACCCTGCCTCCTATATGTGGAAAAAAGTTATGCAGCCTCTCCATCAGGGGAAGAGAAGTGTTCCTCTTTATGATGAAACCCTGATGCAGGAGGTAACGGTCTGTATCGACAGCGGTAAGCTGGCAACAGAAGACTGCTTCCACGATGTCCGTACTACCGCCACCTTCAAGCGCACACAAAATGTCTTGGTCTATCCCGAGGATGCGCCTACGGAATATTGCGATAAGCATATAGCGGTAACTTACTGCTCCGGCGGCGGTGTGGCGCACGAATATTGCCATCTCTTTGCGGCAGCCGGCGAGATTCTTCCCGAGGGCTATCCTTTGGCCACCATTACCCAGGGCGCACTGCTTAAGATCACCCAAAGCGAAATAGATGATATTAATGAAGTAGTTCCCTATAATGTCTGGCCTGAGTTCTGTAACAACCGCTATGTCTATCAGGTAGACGCCCAGGGCAATCCCGTACCTTTTAAGGGCTTTGTTACCGGCTATGTATTTGTCCCTGTGGAGGGAGAAGACTATAATACTCTGCTCAATCCCGGCAAACCTTCTCTGCCCGAAAATACACTGCCTTACGCACCTTGTCCTTCTCACAATCCGGAAGCTTGGGATGCTTATGTGCAGGGTCTGCCTTATCCCGTTCCCGATATCCCTGTTGCGGGTCAACCCGGAGAACCCCCTGTGTTGGAAGGCGACACTATCATCGGTTAATTTTAAGGAGTAATTATGATTTGGATTTCCGATTCCTGGAAGGATTATGAGGTGCTGGACACCTCCGACGGCGAACGTCTGGAGCGTTGGGGAAAGTATATTTTGGTACGCCCCGACCCCCAGGTTATCTGGAATACGCCCCACAGCCATCCGGGTTGGAAAAAGTTTGACGCCCGGTATCTCCGCTCCTCCACAGGCGGCGGCCATTGGAGCGACCATAACCTGCCGGAGCGCTGGCAGATCAAGTACCGGGATTACCTTACTTTTAATGTAAAGCCTATGAACTTTAAGCATACGGGCGTGTTCCCGGAGCAGGCAGCCAACTGGGATTATATCCGGGAAAAGGTTGCCTCTGCTGGCAGCCCCGCCGGGGTGCTGAACCTCTTTGCCTCCTCCGGCGGCGCAACTTTGCCCGCCGCAGCCGGCGGCGCAGAGGTCTACCACGTGGACGCCTCCAAGGGTATGGTCCAGTGGGCAAAGGAAAATGCTGCTGCTTCCGGTCTTGCAGACCGCCCCATCCATTGGATCGTGGACGATTGCGGCAAGTTCATCCAGCGTGAAATTCGCCGGGGAAGACGGTATGACGGCATCATTATGGACCCACCCAGCTACGGCAGAGGCCCCAGTGGTGAGATTTGGAAGATGGAAACCAGCTTCTATCCCTTCCTGCAGGAAACCGCCAAACTGCTTACAGACAATCCGCTTTTTGTAATTATCAATTCCTATACCACAGGCCTTGCCCCCTCTGCGGTGGGCTATGCCTCCGATGTGGTATTTGGCGCGACCCATGGCGGACATACGGAAGTAGGGGAGTTGGGTCTGCCCGTAGCCAATGGCGGACGTATTTTGCCCTGCGGCGCAACCGGCAGATGGACACCAGTTTAGCCTGAGCAATATAACCCAACCCGTTTCTGAGCCGCGAAACCATGACGGTGCGTCTGGAGGGCAATAAGCCCACCTGCAAAGCTCTGCCTTGTCCCGGCGCGGCCTCACAGCTCAGAAATCTACGACCCATATAGATGATTTGGTCAGGCAAGAGGCTGACGCCTAACAATGAAAAAACGAATCCTGAGCGAACCGGGCGCCCACATGGGCGCGTTCGGGATATATCGCTCAGGCTATGGAGGAAAATCGTGAGTACAGCGATTTCGGTAGAAAAATTATCATACAGCTATCCGGGCGTGGATGACACGCCCGGCGTTACCGTATTTACAGGCCTTGATCTTACTGTTGAAGAGGGCACATTTGTGGCGGTATTAGGCGGCAACGGATGCGGAAAATCCACCCTTGCCAAGCACTTTAATACCATACTGCTTCCCTGCGGCGGCTCTGTCTACGTCTGCGGTATGGATACCTCTGACCCCGATAAGCAGATCGCCATTCGCAGAAATGTGGGTATGGTTTTCCAAAACCCGGATAACCAAATTGTTGCCAACGTGGTGGAAGAGGATGTGGCTTTCGGCCCGGAAAACTTAGGCATTGCCAGCCCGGTGATTCGTCAGCGGGTAGAGGAAGCTCTGAAGCAGGTGGGGATGTACGAGTACAAGGAACACGCCCCCCATCTTCTCTCTGGCGGACAGAAGCAGCGGGTCGCCATTGCAGGCGTCATCGCAATGGAGCCTAAGTGCATCGTGCTCGACGAGCCTACGGCGATGCTTGACCCCAAGGGCAGACGAGAGGTGGTAGATACCGTGGCGCGGCTCAACCGGGAGAAAGGCATTACTGTGGTGCTGATTACCCACCATATGGATGAAGCCGCTAAAGCCCAGCGCGTCATCGTGCTGCATGAGGGTAAGGTAGCCCTGGACGGTACACCCCAGCAGGTATTTTCCCAGGTAGAGAAATTACACGACCTGCGCCTGGCTGCCCCGGAAACGGTGGAGCTTTGCTGGGAACTGAATAAAAAGGGGAACAGCCTGCCGCTGACGGAGCTTGACCCCAAAGAATGTGCGCAGACACTTTTTGCCTATTTACAGGAGAAGGTCTGACCCATAGGAGGATTATAAGGTGGCACCTATTATACAGGTTGACAACTTAACATATATATACAGCCAAGGTACGCCCTGGGAACACGTAGCTCTGGACGGCGTTTCCTTTTCTATTGAACGGGGCGAGTTTGTGGGCATTATCGGCCACACCGGCTCGGGTAAAAGTACGCTTATCCAGCAGTTAAACGGCCTCTTAAAACCCACCTCCGGTAAGGTATTACTGGACGGAACGGATATTTGGACCGATAAGGCCACAACCCGGCAGGCGCGCTTCCGGGTAGGTTTGGTATTCCAGTACCCGGAGTATCAGCTATTCGAGGAAACGGTCTATAAGGACATTGCTTTCGGGCCGAAAAATATGCGTCTTTCCCCGGAGGAAATCGACCGTCGTGTCCGGGAAGCTGCCGGCTTTGTAGGCATTACCGAGGCGCAGCTGAAGGTATCTCCCTTTGACCTCTCCGGCGGTCAGAAGCGCCGGGTAGCCATTGCCGGTGTCATCGCTATGGAGCCGGAGGTGCTGATTCTGGACGAACCTGCCGCCGGTCTTGACCCGGAGGGCAGGGAAGAGATCCTTAAAAATATTGATGCCTATCGCCGGGCCAAAAACGCAACAGTGATTATGGTCAGCCACTCTATGAACGATGTGGCTCGCCTTACTGACCGCCTGCTGGTATTAAACGGCAGCCATTTGGCCCTCGACGGCACACCCAGTGCGGTTTTTGCCCGGGCTCAGGAGCTGCTGGATATGGGCCTTGATATCCCCGATGTAACGCGGGTATTTTTGGAACTGCAGAAGCTCGGTGTGGATGTTCAGCCGGTATATACGACCGAGCAAGCTGTGCAGACCCTTCTTAAATTAAAGGAGGGGAAATAATATGTTAAAAGACATTACTCTCGGTCAGTATTTCCCCGGCACATCGTCTGTCCACAAGTTAGACCCCCGGACAAAGCTCATAATGTTGGTGGCTTATATTGTGGCGCTGTTCACAGCGGTAAACTGGCTCAGCTATGGCATTTGCCTTATCTTTTTGGTGGCGGTAATCGCAATTTCCAAAATTCCACCCAAAGCCCTCATAAAGGGTATGAAGCCTATGATCTTCATTTTGGTCTTTACAGGTGTGCTGAACCTGTTTATGACCCCTGGTGAAACGGTGCTGGTGTCTTTTTGGAACATTACCATTACCGCAGAAGGTTTAGAGCGTGCCATTTTTATGGTGTTTCGGATTTTGATGCTTATTTCCGCTACCTTCCTGCTGACCTACACCACATCTCCCATCGCCTTGACCGATGGCTTGGAATCTTTGCTGAATCCCTTGAAAAAGCTTCATTTGCCGGTCCACGAGCTTAGTATGATGATGTGCATCGCTCTGCGGTTTATCCCCACCCTCATTGAGGAGACCGATAAGATTATTTCCGCCCAAAAAGCTCGTGGCGCAGACTTTGAAAGCGGCAAGCTGATGGAGCGTGTAAAGGCGCTGATTCCCATTCTTGTACCGCTGTTTATCAGCGCATTCCGTCGGGCAGACGAACTGGCTACCGCAATGGAGTGCCGCTGCTATCAGGGCGGCGAGGGACGCACAAAAATGAAGCAGATGCGCTATATGAAACGGGATTTCTATGCCTATTTTGTGGGTATTCTATTGATTGCGGCCACAATGACCCTGGGTTCTT
>JAZOVI010000025.1:0-11434 GCA_045658625.1 Faecousia sp. | reverse complement strand
GCGTCTAAGCTGATCATCCCCACCGACACCGTGGAAATGGTAAAGAAAAATGCCATCTTCACCGAAACCACAGGCCTTGGCAACGATACCCCTGAAGCGCCCAAGCCGAAAAAGTCCGCCAAAAAGGATGTTTGCTGCGACTAATTACATAAAAGAATATAAAAAACCCAGCCGGGAGTTCCTCGGCTGGGTTTTTGTTCTAAGTGAATTAGCGGACGTACTCGATGACGACCCGGCGGGTGGGCTCGGTGCCGACGGAGTAGGTGGTGATCCGATCCATATCCTGGAGAGCTGCGTGGATCAGGTGGCGCTCATAGGCGTTCATAGGCTCCAATGTGGTGCGGCGGTGTGCTTTCAGCACCTGCTGGGCCTTCTTCTGAGCGTAGCGGCGGAGAGACTCCTCCCGCTTCTGCCGATATTCCTCAGCATCTACATTGATACGGATATGACCGCTGATGCCGTGGTTAATGGCATAGTTTGCCAGGTGCTGGATGGCATCCAGGGTGTCGCCTCGACGGCCAATCAGGAAGCCCAGATCCTCGCCAACCAAGTCTACACAGTAGGTGTCGTCCTCGGTCTTTGTGGCGTGAGGAGTGGCGGTAGAACCCATATGCTCCAGGAGACCTTTCAGGAAGGTTTCGATCTTCTCCTCCATACTGCCGGGTTCGGCGGGAGTGTAGATTTTTTCTACCTTGGGCTGAGGAGCGGGCTTTTCTGCCTTAGGAGCGGGTTTCTCTGCCTTGGGGGCGGGAGCTTCGGTCTTTGCGGCGGGCTTTTCTGCCTTGGGAGCTTCTGTTTTGGGAGCAACGTAAGTGGGCTTGGGCTTGCTCCGGGAAGCAGAGGTCAGTGCGCTCTTGGGCGCTTCGGGTGCGAGATCGGGAGCTTCGTAGGTTACCTCAACCCGGGCAGGGGTAGCGCCAAAGCCTAAAAAGCCGGGCTTTGCCTGGGAAAGAACCTGGACGGAAACACTGTCCCGATCCAAGCCCAGCTGCTGCAAAGCGGCTTCAATGGCAAGCTCAATGGTCTTGCCGGTGGTGATAATTGTCTTTTCCATTTATTCCTCCGTGTTATTCACACTGTAACGATTGGGATCATATGCCCGACCCTTGCAGAAGGGACGGTCGGGGATGCCGGAGAGCGTTTTAGGTGTAGAATCTTCTTCCTCTTCCACATATTCGCCCTTGCGGATTGCATATTCCCGGGCGGCTGCGGCTTTGGCAGCTTCCTTGTCCTTTTGGGCTTGCTGCTGCAGCTTCTTTTTGCTGGTATTTGCGGTGATACCGTCAGGATTGGCGGCTCGACGCTCGGCGCGGATGCGCTCTTTTTCTGCTTCCTCAGCCTCTTCCTGGAGGGCTTTCAACCGACGGGCAGCGTCCTCTGCATCATAGTCCTTGCGGTAGACGCGGGTGAGGATTATATCGATGACGGTGGATGCCAGACCCTGGATGATCCAGTATACGCTGAGGGCGGCAGGCATAGAGAAGCCAAACATAAGGGTCATGACAGGCATCATATAGAGCATAACCTTGCCGGTTTGGGCAGCGCTGGAATTTTTGGCGGTTTCCTTGTCCTGCAGACCCTTTTCATCTGTGATGACAGAATCGTTCATCTTCCGGGAAATCCAGCTGGTAAGAACCTGGCTGCCGGCAGAAATCACAGGCAGCAGGAATGCGCCGATGTTGCCCCAGGTAAAGGCCTTCCAGGCGAAGACATTAAATTCGGGGATGGCAGCCAAATTGACGCCCAGGAAAGTAAACTTTACGCCTTCCATAGTGGTGGCGCTCAGATCCGGCAGCTGTGCCTTAATGGCTTCTGCATATTGGGGAATCAGACCGGCTGCGGTCATCTGTTCGTAGTAGCTGCCGTTGCCACCGAAAGTGCCTTCAGGGGCGGCGGCTTTGATAATCTCGATGATCTTAGCTGCAACTTCTTCGCTTTCGCCCAAAATATAAGTGATGGGCTCACGAACGATGGTGTACAGGGGGATCAGGATAAAAAGAGGGATGAGACTCCAGAGGCAACCGCCGCCGGTGCTGCAATTTTCCTCTTTATACAGCTGCCGGATGGCTTCACTTTGCTTTTGGGGGTCGTTTTCGTACTTTTTTTGCAGAGCTTGTACATAAGGGGACAGACGGGACATCTGCATCATGCTCTTTTTGCCCTTCATCGTAAGGGGCAGCAGAATGAGCTTTACAAGGAGCGTGAAGAGAATCAGCGCCACACCGTAGTTGTTTACTAGCTGGTAGAGAATACGCAGCAGGAAACCAAAGGGCACGATTACAATGTCCGACAGTTCAAATGCAAGAAACATTTATTTTCCTCCTCAGGGGACGGGGTCATAGGGGTCGGCCTTACTGAAAGGATGGCAGCGAAGTAACCGCTTCAGCGCCAAAAAGCCGCCTTTAAGTGCCCCATATTTTTGGATAGCCTCGTATGCGTATTGAGAACAGGTTGGCCGAAACCGACAGCTTGGGGGAGTACTGGGAGAGATATTTCGCCGGTAAAACGAAATCATAGCAAGAAGGAGTTTTTTCAAGGTGTCTCCTCCGGGCGCAAAATGCCCGCTTTTTCCGCCAGGGACAGGTAAGTGCAGGTAAGGTCTTCAAAAGATGCGTCCACAGCCCGGCTGCGGGCAACCACCACAATGTCATAGCCGGGCAGGAAACGGTTTTCATTTAACCGATAGACCTCCCGCAGACGGCGGCGTACCCGGTTTCGCACAACGGCACCGCCCAGCTTTTTGCTGACGGTGATGCCGACCCGGTTTTGATTAAGCCGGTTTTTCTTGGCGTAGAGTACTAAAAGGGGGCTGTTTTGACCGCTTGTGCTGTACAGACGGCGGAAAATATGATTCAGTTTCAGTGCGCTGGAGAATTTCATAAGCTTATCTCCCTAAAAAAGGGGCGGGGCGAATACCGGTTCGCCCCGCACAGACTCCCATTTTCGCAATGAGCGATTATAATGCTGTGGTTCAGACAATCAAAGCTGAACTCAGGCAGACAGGACTTTACGGCCCTTTGCACGACGGCGGGCAAGAACCTTACGGCCGTTAGCAGTAGCCATTCTCTGCCGGAAACCGTGAACCTTGGAACGATGACGGCGGCTGGGCTGGTAGGTACGCTTCATGGAATACACCTCCTAATAATCACATATGCTCAACAGGCAAAATGCCCGCAGCAACGCATAATAATCGACGATACAATCGTCAGCTTACCCATTATAACCAAAATGCGGCAATAAGTCAACAACTTTTTACGGGGTCTGCAGTGCAGACCCCGTAAAGTATTACTCTTGATTTCTCTTTTTCATCAGCTGGCGCATACGGGTGGCATGGTCAAGCTCCCGCTTGCGGATACGCAGGCTCTTGGGGGTACACTCCAAAAGCTCGTCGTCTGCCAAAAATTCCAGGCACTGCTCCAAGGAGAATACCTTGGGGGAGACCAGTCGGAGGGCTTCGTCAGAGCCGGAAGCCCGCATATTGGTAAGCTGCTTTTTCTTGCAGACATTGACGGTCATATCCTCATTCCGGCTGCAGATACCCACAACCATACCGGCATACACCGGTGTGCCTGCACCGATAAACATAGCACCGCGCTCCTGGGCGTTAAAGAGACCGTAGGAACAGGCTTCGCCGGTCTCAAAAGCAATCAGAGAGCCGGTCAGCCGCCGTTCGATCTCGCCCTTCATAGGCACATAGGAGTCAAGGACGCTGCTCATAATGCCTTCGCCCCGGGTATCGGTCAAAAATTCGTTCCGGTAGCCGAAGAGGCCACGGGAGGGAACAAGAAATTCCAGGCGGTAGCGGTTGCCCATGGGGGTCATACTGAGAAGATCACCCTTGCGGCGACCCATTTTTTCGATGACTGCGCCCATACATTCCTCGGGAACATCGGCAACCATTCTTTCCACAGGCTCGCAGAGCTTACCGTCAATTTCTTTCGTCAGCACTCTGGGGGTGGAAACGGAGAACTCAAAGCCTTCACGGCGCATAGTCTCCATCAGGATGGAAAGGTGCATTTCGCCACGACCTGCCACATTGAAGGAGTCGCTGCCTTGCTCGGTAACGTGGAGGGAGACATCCTTGAGAAGCTCTTTTTCCAAGCGATCCCGCAGCTGACGGGAGGTAACGAATTTACCTTCCTTGCCCGCAAAGGGAGAATCGTTGACGGCGAAAGTCATTTCGATGGTGGGGTCGGAGATTTTTACGAAGGGCAGAGGTTCGATGCAGTCGGGCGCGCAGAGGGTGCGGCCGATGGTAATATCTGCCATACCGGACAGCGCCACAATTTCACCTGCGGAAGCCTCTTGGATTGCGGCTTTTTCCAAACCGCTGTACTCGTAAAGTGCTACAACTTTGCCTTTTTGCTTGAGGGTGTCGTCGTGATAGTCGGCAATTACCACTTCCTGACCGACTTTGATAGTGCCTCGCTCTACACGACCAACAGCAATACGGCCTACATATTCGTTATAGTCAATAGAGGAAACCAAAAGCTGCAAGGGGGCGTTTTTATCGCCCTCGGGGGCGGGTACATAATTAACAATGGTTTCAAAGAGGGGAACAAGGTCTGTACCCACATCGTCCGGGCCGTAAGCGGCAGTGCCCTGCCGGCCGGAGCAGAATACGGTGGGGGAGTTGAACTGCTCGTCGGTGGCGTTCAGGTCTAAAAGCAGCTCCAAAACCTCGTCCATTACTTCGTGAATACGGGCATCGGGCTTGTCAATTTTGTTCACAACCACAATGACCTTATGACCCAATTCCAACGCTTTTTGCAAAACAAACCGGGTTTGGGGCATAGGACCTTCAGCAGCGTCCACCAGCAGGAGAACGCCGTTGACCATCTTGAGGATACGCTCTACCTCACCGCCAAAGTCGGCGTGGCCGGGGGTATCCACAATGTTGATCTTCATATCCTTATAATGAACAGAGGTGTTTTTTGCCAAAATGGTAATGCCACGTTCTTTTTCCAGGTCGCCTGAGTCCATAACCCGGGTAACGGTGGCTTGGTTTTCCCGATAAATACCGCCCTGCTTCAGCATTTCGTCAACCAGGGTGGTCTTGCCGTGGTCAACGTGGGCAATAATGGCTATATTGCGGATTTTCTCCTGAGATGCCATTTTCTAATCTCCTTTTTTGCGTATCTTTTAACTTAGGGAATATAGCATAAATGGGGAATAAATGCAATAGGTTTATTTGATAAGCTCCGCAAAAATCGGGAGACTTTCTACGATTTGCCGGTAGCTGACGCAGTAGCACAGCCGGAAATAGCCGGGGCAGCCGAAATCGTCGCCGGGTACTACCAACAGGTCTTTTGCTTTTGCCTTTTCGGAGAAGGCGTTTGCGTCACCGCCGGGGGCTTCCACAAAGAGGTAGAATGCGCCTGCGGGTTTGGCAACATTGTAGCCGGCTTCCACAAGACCGTCGTACAAGGTGCGGCGGTTTTTATCATAGCTGATGAGGTCCGGGCGCAGATGGGTGCAGCGGGCAATGACTTTTTGCCAAAGGGAGGGCGCGCAAACGTGTCCCATACGCCGGGCGCTGCCGGCAACAGCGGCAAGGAGAGCAGGAGCATCATCTGCGTTTGTCGGAACATAGACATAGCCGATCCGCTCGCCGGGAAGGGAGAGGGATTTAGAGTAGGAATAGCAGACGATGGTGTTTTTATAGATGCCGGGGATAAAGGGGGCTTCTGCGCCGTCATAGCACAACTCCCGGTAAGGCTCATCGGAGATGATATAAATAGGATGCCCAAATTTGCGGCTCTTTTCCTCTAAAATAGCGCCTAAAGCGGTGAGAGTCTCCCGGCTATACACAGTACCGGAGGGATTGTTGGGAGAATTGATGATGACCGCCTGGGTGTTTTCTGTAATGGATTCCGTAAGGGCTTCCAAATTGACTTGGAAATTCGGAATGTCCGGGGCGACCATCCGGAAAGTAAAGCCTGCGCTTTCCGCAAAGGGGCGGTACTCCGGAAAAAAGGGAGCAATGGCCAAAATTTCTGCGCCGGGAACAGACAGTGCACCGAATACTGCGCAAAGACCGGGGGCGGCGCCGCAGGTGATAAAGAAATCGCCGGCTTTGGCATTTGCGTTATAGCGGGCATTCAGGTCGTCGGCAATGGCCTGCCGGGTGGCAAGGTCGCCGATGGCAGAGGTGTAGCCGTGAAGGGCGAGGGAATCGGTATCCTGCAAAAGGGCGGCTACAGTTTCGTTTACCTCTGCCGGTGCGGGAATACTGGGGTTTCCCAAACTATAATCATATACTTTGTCTGGGCCGACGATGGCGGCTCTTGCTCGTCCGTATTCAAAAAGCTCCCGGATGCAGGAGCGTTTTGTTCCTAAAGTATAAGCGTTTTCGTTTATCATAAGTCCTCCTGATGTTTGTAAAGTGGGGAATAAGCAGGTGTGGGTTGGGGTTTATAGGTTACAGAGCCGATAGGCTTGCTGCCAAGCCCATAAGTAGGGTGATAACCAAAAAGGTTTACATAACATAAAAGATCAGGGCGCTCGGCTTCCATTTCTTTCATAACTTCCAATGTGGCAAGCACATCATCTACTGCCCGGTGAGAATTGACCACTTTGCCGGTAAGACCGTAGGCGTCAATGGCGTTGCACAGCTTGTGGGGGTAATTGCGGCGGTCCTTATAAACGGTCAGTAGATCCAGCTTGTCTTTGCCTTTCAAAATGGTGGGATCGCCATTACGGAGAAGCAGATAAAAGAGAAAACTCAGGTCAAAATGGGCGTTATATGCCAGCAGCAAAGTATTTCCGGAGACCATTCGGGCGATATCGTTGCACACGCGCTCCTTGGAGATGCCCTTTTCTTTTACATCTGCGTCCGTAATGCCGGTAAGCTGCTGGATTTTCAGGGGGATTGTATTTCCGGGGGAGAGAGAAATCAGCTCATCATATTCCTCGGTAACAACAATCTGTCCGTCTTGTTTTTCCACAACAATGGCGGCAAATTCAATAATCTCATCCCGCTGGAAGGCAAGACCGGTGGTTTCTGTGTCAAACAGGAACAATCGGTCATATTTTTCAAATAATGCGTCTAATGCCATCAGATTTCTCCTTTGCTAAGGGCAAGCGCCCGGCGGAATTTGCTGTATTTTTCTTCTTGAAGAGAGAATTTTGCGGCTAAGAAGCTGCCATAAAGGTCTGCATCCTTAGGCTCGCCGGACAAAAGCTCCACCTCTAATTCATACAAGGGAAGTTCTCTTCCACCGCCTGTCAGTACGCCTCGGTCTAAAGCGACTTCCAGGGTACTGCTTCCAAAGGCTACCTGCCGGGCAGTACGGGTGAATTTTGCGCCGCAAACCGGTACAATTCCACCTGCGGTTAGGGAGAGCAGTTCTTCAAAATCGCTGAGTTTACATAATTCGTGGATGGCTTCTGCAATATCTGCTTTTTCTACCTGAAATTCACCCCGGGCGGCTGTGTCGGTGGGGGTTTTCAGAGTGCAGACGGAAATGCCGTTTTCAAAACGGCGGCGCAGGGTGATTTTCCGCGCAGATAAATCTCCGTTTGGTGTATCGTAATAAGTGGTTTCCATTTCCAAAAAGCAGGGAGGCTCTGTGAGGGTATTATCAATCAAATTGAGAGTTTCCCGGTTTGCCCGGTACTTTTTTTCATATTCAAGACCCATAAGCGTACCTCCTTTTTGCCTATTATACATCTTTCTGTTACCTGATGCAAGAATCTTTCTGCCATACACCCAAACGACAAATATTTTTTCGGTGGCGTGATAGGATGCAGGTATATCAGAAAGGGTGTGGTACATATGATATCGTTTATGGGACAAGGGAAAAGCGCATTGCGTCGTATTTGGGCACAGCCGCCCTTTCCGGCGCTTTTGGAGGGCTGCAGTTATTTTTTGGCAGGTTTCTGCCTGAGCGCCGCCAGCTTGGGGAATGGTTTTTTGCCGCTGACAATGGGATTTATCTGCGCCTGCATTGGATCAAATGCTGTTGCGGCGGCGTTTGGCGGTGCTTTGGGGTATCTTTTCTTTTGGGGTGGTGTACAGCCGGTAGCTTGGTGCGCATCGGCGCTGCTGCTATCTGCCCTGTTGGGGGACAAGCGGATATGCAAAGAAACACCCCTGCTGCTTCCTATGGCGGCGGCGCTGACAGTAGCTTTGTGGGGCGTGTTATTTCAGGCGCTGTCCGGTGATGAAACCCCGGTAGCGCTCTATCTTTTGCGGATACTGTTGGCGCTTGCTGCTTGCGGCGTATCTTTTCGGGTGCTGCGGGAACGAAATCCTCTGTTTGACTGGTTCGCCTGCGGATTTGCGGTGTTGGCACTGGCGCAGATTTTGCCGCTTCCTTATATAGGGTTGGGTTATATTGCTGCCGGTGCGTTGGTGGTACGGGGGGCGTTCCCGGCGGCTGCTCTCAGCGGCCTTGCTTTAGATCTTGCCGGGATCACCCCGCTGCCTATGACCGCAATTATTTGTCTTTCTTACTTGATACGGTTTTTGCCCCGGCAGCCTTTGTGGTTAGGGGGCTTTGGTATCGTCAGCGTTAGCAGCGTTGTGATGTATGTGTGCGGTGTTTGGGACATTTCACCTGTTCCCGGTCTGTTTTTGGGAGCGATGGCGGGTATTTATCTACCGCAGCAAGCACCGGCCGCCCACCGCAGAGGAGAAATCGGACTTGCCCAGGTACGTCTGGAGCTGGCAGCGGGGGTGTTGACGCAGACCAAACAGCTTTTGGGGAGTGTTTCAGAAACACCGATTGATACGGATTTGCTGGTTCAACAAGCGGTGGAAGCGGCTTGCAGTAGCTGTACCTGCCGGAAAAATTGCAAAGATGTGCAACGGATAGCGCAACTACCCGGTACGCTTTTGCACCAACCTCTTAAAAATGCGGAGGAATTACCGATTATTTGCAAAAAAAGCGGTCGCCTTCTAACGCAGCTCCACAGAAGCAAGGAACGGTTGCGGACGATTGCGGCAGACCGTCAGCGACAGCGTGAGTACCGGGCGGCAGTGTTGCAGCAATATGGGTTTTTATCCGGGTATTTGCAGGAATTGTCGGATAGCCTTACCCATAAACCGGACTGTGTGGAAAATAATTACCGGGCAGAAACGAAAGTTTACTGTAATCGTCCTGCTGTAGAAAATGGAGATCGCTGTCTGCGGTTTATGGGTACCGGGGGAAAATACTATGTGATTCTCTGTGATGGAATGGGAAGTGGTTCTGAGGCGGCGCAAGAAGCAAAAGTGGGCTGCGACCTTTTGCGGCAGCTGCTTTTGGCGGGCTATCCGGCAGAACACGCTTTGGGAAATCTTAACAGCATTTGCGCCCTCCGGGACAGAGCGGGGATATTGACAATAGATATGGCAGAATTGCGGCTGGATACAGGTGTTGTAACTCTTTATAAATGGGGCGCTGCGCCATCTTATCTGATTACAGATGGGTCAGTCGAAAAAATCGGTGTTCCTACACCGCCACCGGGATTGTCCACTTCCGGTTGGCAAGCGCCCACCCGGCGGGTGAATTTAGGGTGCGGAGAGCTTCTACTAATGGTTAGCGATGGTGTGAGTGAGGAGGCGGCAATTGGAATTTGCCGAGAAAAGGCAGGCGCGCCGGAGGAAATACTTGCCCGGTGTCTTGTGGATTGCGGTACGCAGCAGGGGGATGACGATGCCACGGTGGTTTGCGTGCGACTCCGAGAGGAATAAAAAATGGACACCCGAAAGGGTGTCCATTTTGATGATTAGAAAGAAGCCTGGGCGATCATAGCCTCTGCCAGTTTTTCAAAGCCTGCGATATTGGCACCGGCAACGTAGTTGCCTTCCATACCGTAGTCCTTGGCGGCCTGATCCAGGTTTTTGAAGATGTTGACCATAATGGTTTGCAGCTTCTCGTCAACCTCTTCTACACTCCAGCTAAGACGCTGGGAGTTTTGGCTCATTTCCAGGCCGGAGCAGGCAACGCCGCCGGCGTTAGCAGCCTTGCCGGGGCAGAAGAGTACGCCGTTTTCCTGCAGATAGTGGGTAGCGTCCAGCGTGGTGGGCATATTTGCACCTTCGCAAACTACAGCACAGCCATTTGCAACCAGCATCTTGGCATCGTCCAGCAGCAGTTCGTTCTGAGTAGCGCAAGGCAGAGCAATGTCGCACTTTACAGACCATACGCCCCGGCCTTCCTTATACTGAGCGCTGGGCCGTGCGGCAGCGTAAGCATCCAGCCGAGCGCGGCGGACTTCCTTGACATCCTTCAACAGTTCCACGTCAATGCCCTCGGGATCGTAGATCCAGCCGGTGGAATCGGAGCAGGTAACAACCTTTGCACCCATTACGGTTGCCTTTTCGATGGCATAAATCGCAACGTTACCAGCACCGGAGACAGCCACGGTCTTACCTGCGATATCCTGGCCGTTGGCCTTCAGCAGCTCACGGGTGAAGTACAGCAGACCGTAACCGGTAGCCTGCTTCCGACCCAAAGAACCGCCATAGGTCAGACCCTTACCAGTCAGCGCGCCACCTTCGTATGCGCTGCGGATCCGGCGGTACTGACCGTACATATAGCCGATCTCTCTTGCGCCTACACCGATATCACCGGCGGGAACGTCGGTGTCGGGTCCGATGTACTTAACAAGCTCCGTCATAAAGCTCTGGCAGAAGCGCAGAATTTCCCGATCGGACTTGCCCTTGGGGTCAAAGTCGGAGCCGCCCTTGCCGCCGCCCATAGGCAGGCCTGTCAGGGAGTTTTTGAAGCACTGCTCAAAGGCCAAAAACTTCATAATGCTAAGGTTTACAGAGGGGTGGAAGCGCAGACCGCCCTTGTAAGGGCCGATAGCGCCGTTAAACTGGATGCGGTAGCCGGTATTGACCTGCATATTGCCGTTATCATCCAGCCAAGGCACGCGGAACATAATCACGCGCTCGGGATTTACCATCTTTTCCAGCAGTGCTTCCCGGCGGTAACGAGTCTCGTTCTTTTCAATAACAGGGCGCAGAGACTCAAGAACCTCTTTTACTGCCTGCTGAAATTCCTTCTGGTCGGGATTTTGCTTGGCGACCAGCTCCAATACTTCATCAATATAACCCATAATGGATGCCTCCTAATAAAAATCTGTTCCTATTTTAGCAAATGGGAAAAACGATTGCAATAGTTTTTTCGGACAAAGAGTGATTTTTCTGCGCGGACAAATGTGTACAAATTGCACACAATGGCATATTTTTGCCGCTTGCACCATAGATTGTCCGTAGGAGGGATGGTATGAAAAGGAAAAAACTGACACTGATTGCCATAGGGGCATTTTGTTTAATTGGGATTATTGCCACATTTTTTGACAGGTCAATTCCCACAGGAAGCTGGGGTTTGCGTTTCCACACCGAAGGGCAAGCCCCGGAGGGTTCTGCAGGCGTAGCGCAACTGCAAAAATACGATACGGTGTTTTTAGGAGATACCAGCCAAAAAAAGATATATTT
>JAZOVI010000024.1:0-3316 GCA_045658625.1 Faecousia sp. | reverse complement strand
GCGGCCGGTTCGCAAACTAAAAGGAAAACCACCAGTCCTGTTTAGAACAGAACTGGTGGCATAGGAATTTTGTGTCTACTAACTATTGACTACTTCACCAATAGGGTCTGCGTTTTTTTACATGTCAAATGCCGGGTTCATGGCATAGACGTTCTTCTTATTCAGCTTTTCGCGGAGCAATTCGATGGCTTCGCCAAAGCGCTGGAAGTGGACTACCTCACGCTCCCGCAGGAACTTAATGACATTGTTTACATCCGGGTCATCGGAAAGACGGAGAATGTTGTCGTAGGTTACTCTTGCCTTTTGTTCTGCCGCCAAGTCCTCTGTCAGGTCAGCGATTGGGTCGCCCTTGACAGCTATGGTGGCTGCGGTCCAGGGAGTACCGGATGCAAAGGTGGGGTAAACACCTGTGGTGTGGTCAACGAAATAGGGCGCAAAGGCGGAATCCTGAATTTGGCTGTCCTTTAGGTTCCGTGTTAGCTGATGCACCAGCGCACCCACCATCTCAAGGTGTCCCAATTCCTCCACACCGATATCCGTTAATAACCCCTTCAGTTCGTCAAAGGGCATAGAATACCGCTGAGATAAATAGCGCAGCGATGCGCCAAGTTCACCGTCCGGGCCGCCGTATTGGCTGATGATTACGCTGGCAAGCCGGGGATTAGGGCGGTCAATTTTCACAGGAAACTGAAGCTTCTTATCATATACAAACATACTTATACCCCCCGATTTGCGGCATATTCCCAGGGCCACGGATCGTCCAGCCAGCGGTATTCCTTGCCACAGCAGGATGCCTTATGGCTAAGCGGACCACACTTAGCTTCATACTGCTTCCGGGCTTCCTCATATTTTTGCTGATATTCGCAGTAGACTTCCAATGCTTCCTTATCCTCCCTGTGGGTATCGAGATAAAGCGCCAATTCCTGAATAACAAAGGCAAGGGTCTGCAGCTCTGTCAACGGTGTAACCGCCTTTTCCTTGTTGTTGACCATCCCCATAAAGGGCAGATCTAAGCAGGGGTAGAGCGTACCGCGAACAAGGGCTTTCCGCGGCGGGTAAGTGGTGGGATTTTCCTTCTGGAAGGGAACATAAGGATTTGCCAGCGGAGCAACCGGCGGCAGAACTCCTGTTCCACATTTTTTGCGGTTTTGCATTTCCACAGTCATTCCTCCTATATATTATTGGAAACTTGTCGTTCCGGGTCATTCTATGACATTACATAGAGGAATGTTCATTCGGGAGAATCGGAGACATATCCTGTTATGAGGTGATGATATGAAACAAAAAAAGCTTTGGCTATCCTTGGCGCCGGTATATATCTTAATTTTGGCTTCCTTTTTGATTGCTGGAATCGGCGGCAGTCGGGCTATCAGCGTGATTGCGGAAAATGCACCGCTGACCCAGCGAAAACGGGTCATTATTGATGCCGGGCACGGCGGAGTGGATGGTGGCGCAACCTCCTGCACCGGCGTCTTGGAGAGCGCCATCAATTTGCAAATTGCCATTCGTGTCAATGATATGTTGCACCTGCTGGGGATAGACACGGTGATGACACGCACCGCCGATACTTCTCTGCACACCCAAGGCAATACTATTGCGGCGCAAAAGGTATCTGACCTGAAAGAACGGGTCAGGATAACCAACGAAGAGGGAAATACCGTACTCATAAGCATTCACCAAAACCATTTCAGCGACAGCCGGTACAGCGGCGCCCAGGTGTTTTATTCCCCAAGTGCAAAAAGTATGGATTTTGCAGGACAAATGCAAGATTCTTTCGTCAAAACTATCAATTTAGGTAGTAGTCGGAAAAGCAAAAGGGGAGAGGGGATCTATCTTTTGCAAAAAACACAGATACCTGCAATTTTGGTGGAATGCGGTTTCCTATCCAACCATACGGAGGAAGCCAAACTCCGTTCCGACGACTACCAGAAAAAAGTTGCCGCAGTGATTGCCGGCGCTTGCAGCACCTATCTGCACAGTACACAGTAATTGACAAGAAAGGACGAATTTTGCTATAATAGAAACAAAGAGGTGAGATTATGGCAAAGAATAAAATTGTCTATTTTTGCACAGAGTGCGGCGCAGAGAGCCTGAAATGGCAGGGGAAATGTCCCGCCTGCGGTGCGTGGAATACAATGACAGAGCATATAGAAAAGCCTACGCCGGTTGGTAGACCCAGCCCATCATTTATGCCCGGCAGCGCAAAAAAGCTCTCTGAGGTCTCCTTCGAGGGAAGAAGCCGCTTTTCTACCGGTCTGGGTGAACTTGATCGGGTGCTGGGCGGCGGCGCTGTGGCAGGTTCTCTCGTCCTCATCGGCGGCGCGCCGGGAATCGGCAAGTCTACACTGCTGCTCCAGATTTGCAACTCCCTTTGCGCTGGTCGGAAGGTGCTTTATGTATCCGGCGAAGAAAGCGAACAGCAGATCAAAATGCGTGCAGAACGCATTGGTGTCTCTGCTGATGGGCTTTACTTGCTGGCAGAAACCCGCCTGTCCGATATTATGGATGCCGCGGAGGAATTAAAGCCGGATATTTTGATCGTTGACTCTATCCAAACCCTGTATAATGAAAATAACGACTCTATTCCCGGGTCTGTTTCCCAGGTTAAGGACTGCACTATGTCTATGATGCAGCTATCCAAATCCCAGGGAATTACCGTCTTTGTGGTAGGTCATATCAATAAGGATGGCGCTATTGCCGGTCCTAAGGTTTTGGAGCACATGGTGGACTCTGTTCTCTATTTTGAGGGCGACGCCAATACCTCTTATCGCATTCTCCGTGCTGCCCAAAACCGCTTTGGCTCTACCAATGAAATCGGTGTATTTGAAATGGGGGAGAGCGGCCTTAACGAAGTACCGAATCCCTCCCAAATGCTTCTTGATGGCAAACCTGCCGGCGCATCCGGTACTTGCGTTGCCTGCGTGATGGAAGGCTCACGGCCGGTATTGGCCGAGGTTCAGGCGCTGGTTGCAAAAACCTTTGCCAATGTGCCCCGCAGAACGGCAGATGGTTTTAACTTTAACCGTGCTGTTTTGCTTCTTGCTGTGGCAGAGAAGAAGGCCAGTATGAAGCTGTCGGCTATGGATGCCTACATCAATGTGATCGGTGGCCTGCAAATTGACGAGCCTGGCGCTGACCTGCCTGTTGTCCTTGCAATCGCATCTTCCTACTTGGATAAGCCTCTGCCGGATCATATGGCAGCCATCGGCGAGGTTGGTCTTACCGGTGAAATTCGTAGTGTTTCCCATCTTAATCAAAGACTGGCAGAAGTGGCAAGATTAGGGTTTAATTCCTGTATTATCCCGAAATCTTCTTC
>JAZOVI010000023.1:0-7361 GCA_045658625.1 Faecousia sp. | reverse complement strand
GGGCAAGGAGGGCGTATTTACTGCGGGCTTGGCGGTTGTGTTCGATGACCGAAGGAAGAAGGATGGCGTTCAGCCGCCCGTGGGGAATGTGAAATTCTCCCCCCAAGCTGTGGGAAAGGGCGTGGCAAAGGCCGAGTCCTGCCCTTGTGAAGGCAACGCCTGCCATTGTGGCGCAGTTGTGGATTTCCAACCGGGTAGCAGTATCTCCTGCAAAAGAATGGGGCAACTTCTCCAAAACGGTGGAAAAAGCCGCCTCTGCCAAAGCATCTGTAAAGGGCGTACTATCTGTTGCCACGTAAGCTTCTGCGGCGTGGCTAAGGACATCGAATCCGGTATCTGCAATCAGCTTTTTGGGAAGGGTCGTCAGCAGGTCGCTGTCCAAAATCGCAACAGACGGGCAAATTTTCTCGTCAATGAGGGGGTGCTTGACTCCGTTGTGGGTGAGGATAGCGAAATCCGTTACCTCCGACCCCGAGCCGGAGGTGGTAGGCACGGCAATCAGCTTCGCAGGGCAATCCGAAAAGAACACCATCGCCTTGGCGCAGTCCATCGCGCTACCACCGCCCAATGCCACCACCGTATCCGGCTGAAAGGCGGTCATTTTCGCCGTTCCCTTTGCCGCCAATTCTGCGGTGGGATCGGGGGTGATTTCGTTAAACACTTCCAATTCCTGAACGCCGGATAATTCCTTAATTTCCTGCGCCCAGCCGTTTTGGGCAAAAAAAGGATCGCAAACCAGTAATAACCGTCGGATATTTAAGCTTTTTAACTCTTTCAGCGCCCCCGGACCGGATATGATCCGGGTTCTACAATAAAACTCCATCATATGCACACCGCCTTTGGTGGTATTATTTCCCACAAATCCAAAATAATCCCCCGTTTGCAAAAAAAGTGGTAGGAAAAAGAAAACATATGTGCTATAATGACTTAAGAATACTCTGGGGAGGTGGGCAGATGCGGATATTGGGAATTGACCCTGGTTATGGCATTACAGGCTTTGGCCTGATTGATGCTGATCGAGGCAAACAAGTCCTGCTTCGCTGCGGTGCGATTACCACCCCTGCCCATACGGATTTTTCCGCCCGCTTGGAAATGATCTACAACGATATGCAGGAGCTTCTTAAGATGGCGCAGCCGGAAGCGGTGGCCATTGAAGAGCTGTTTTTCGGGCAGAACGTTACCACCGGCATTGGTGTTGCCCAAAGTAGAGGTGTGATACTCCTTGCCATTCGGCAGGCCGGGATTCCGGTCTATTCCTATAAGCCCTCTCAGGTAAAGCAAGCGGTTGTGGGTTATGGCAACGCTACCAAGCATCAGGTGATGGATATGACCCGGCGGCTTCTGCAGTTGGAGGCAATGCCCAAGCCTGACGATGCGGCAGACGCCATTGCCATTGCCCTCTGCCACGCACGCTCCAGCACAAGCCTGCTGACGAGGGTCAGCATGAATTGACAATTGAGAATTGACAATTGAGGGGTTTTTATGGATAAAGCCATTCAGGAAAAGAGCTTTCTTTTTGCTATACGAACAGTTAATCTCTGCAGGTATATACAATCAGAACATAAAGAATATATCTTAACCAAGCAATTAATTAGATGTGGTACAAGCATAGGTGCTAATGTTTCTGAATCTCAGCAAGCGCAAAGTCGTCTTGATTTCATAAATAAACTCAATATTGCTTTGAAAGAAGCATATGAAACAAATTACTGGCTTCGTTTGCTTTATGCTACTAACTTTCTGACGGAAAAGGAATTCCAATCTATTTTCGCTGACTGTCAAGAATTGGAACGTCTTCTCATTGCTATTATCAAAACGTCAAAGGAATAATTGTCAACTGTCCATTGTCAATTGACAATTTCTTCCGCACTGGAGGTTTCACTATGTTATATTATGTTTCCGGAACGGTAACCGTATTAGAGCCTGGCTTAGCCGTGATTGACTGCGGCGGTGTTGGCTACGGCTGCCGGGTTACCGCTTATACGGCAGCACAACTGAAATTAAACCAGCCCGCAAAGCTGTTTATCACCGAGTCCATTCGAGAGGATGCCTTTGATCTTTTCGGTTTCATTTCCCGGGAGGAGCAGCGATGCTATGAACTGCTGACCACAGTCAACGGCGTTGGTCCGAAGGCAGCAATGGCTATTCTCTCCGCCGGTCCCCAGAATTTCACTTTAGCGGTTATGACCGGAGATGAAAAGCTGCTGACCGCCGCTCAGGGTATTGGTAAAAAAATCGCCCAGCGGATCATTTTGGAACTGAAAGACAAGATCGGTGGCGGTTTTGACACACCCGATTTCTCCGGCGCAGTGGCAGCCGCCCCCGTTTCCAAGGGCAACCTTTCTCTCGCCACCTCCGCTTTGCAGGAGCTGGGCTATTCCCCCGCAGAAGTGGCTATGGCCCTCAAAGGCGCCGACCCGGGCGACACTACCGAAAACCTTGTCCGTTTCGCCCTCCGGGCTATGATGACAAAAGGTTAAGTATGGATTTTCCCAAAGGAGGAGTTCTAATGAAATGTCCATATTGTGAAAGAGAAATACGGAAAGGGTATCTAAATAACACGGATCAGCCCATTCAATGGATTCCCGAGGGCGCAAAACCCTCCATTTGGAAAACCGGGGTAGCAAAAGCTGCCGTTGTACTGAGTGAAGAGCCCTTTTGGACAGGCTATCGCGCCGACGCTTATTATTGTCCGGCTTGCAAGGTCGTCATTCTCCCTGTAAAATAAAAAAGCGGGACAGGAAACCCGTCCCCTACAACGAGGAATACATATGAGTTTAGAATTTTCTGAAGAATTGTCTGCCCCGCTGGTATCGCCCAGCTATGCGGCATTGGATGCAGGCGAAGTGGGGCTACGGCCCAAGCTGCTGAGCGATTATACCGGCCAGGAAAAGGCAAAAGGCAACTTAGCCGTTTATATCGAAGCGGCACGGCGGCGAAACGAGCCGCTGGATCACACCCTGCTTTATGGCCCTCCCGGTCTGGGTAAAACCACCCTTGCCGGTGTTATCGCCAACGAAATGGGCGTAAATATCCGGGTAACCTCCGGCCCTGCCATCGAAAAACCCGGCGATTTAGCCGCGCTGCTGACCAACTTAAATCCCGGCGATATTCTCTTTATCGACGAAATTCATCGGCTCAACCGGGCCGTGGAGGAAATCCTCTACCCGGCGATGGAGGACTTTGCTATTGATATTATCGTGGGCAAAGGCCCCAGCGCCAACTCTATCCGGCTGGATTTGCCAAAATTTACGCTGGTGGGCGCTACCACCCGGGCAGGTCAGCTTTCCGCGCCATTGCGAGACCGTTTTGGCGTTTCCCTGCGGCTGGAGCTGTATACGCCGGAAGAGCTTGCCCGAATTGTAACCCGCAGCGCCACCATCCTGGGAATGGACATTGACCCCCGTGGTGCAATGGAGATCGCTTCCCGCAGCCGGGGCACACCCCGTATCGCCAACCGTTTCCTACGCCGTGTCCGGGACTTTGCCCAGGTTATGGGCGATGGTGTAATTACCAGAGAAGCCGCAGATTTAGCGTTGCAGCGCCTGGAAGTAGATGCCCTCGGTCTGGATGCCATTGACCGGCGGATGCTGACGGCTATCATCGAGCATTACAGCGGCGGTCCTGTAGGTCTTGAAACCTTAGCCGCCACCATTGGCGAAGAGGCCATTACCCTGGAAGATGTGTACGAACCTTACCTGATGCAGCTGGGTTTTCTCACTCGGACACCCCGTGGCCGATGTGTAACGTCCACCGCTTACGGACATTTGGGCATTCCCTGCGGTACACAGACCAAGTTTGACCTATAATTTCCAAAAAACAGGAAAATTTTTCAGTTTTTGTTAAAAAATCGTTGACAGTTGTGAATAATTTGTGTATAATCACGAACGTGGCGTGTTATCGCCCTAAAAATCAACCCGGCGTTTCCAGTCAATTAGGCAGGCTTTCACTGGGCAACATCAACCGAAGAGAGGTAAAATCCAATGTACGAAGATAAGACTTTAGTTTGCAAAGAATGCGGCAACGAGTTCGTTTTCACCGCAGGTGAGCAGGAATTCTACGCAGAGCGTGGCTTCCAGAACGAGCCCCAGCGCTGCAAGGCCTGCCGTGATGCTCGCAAGAACAACGCTCGCGCTCCCCGTGAGTTCTTTACTGCTACCTGCGCACGTTGCGGTGGCGAGGCAAAGGTTCCCTTCGAGCCCAAGTCCGACCGTCCCGTATACTGCAGCGAGTGCTTCGCTCAGATGCGTGCAGAGGGCTAATTAAAGCTATAAAAAAGACCATCCGTTTGGATGGTCTTTTTTATTTTTGCAGAAAAAGGAATGTAGGGGAGGCTATCAGCCTCCCGCGGGCGGCAGGTTGCCGCCCCTACAATATGGTACGAAGGTGCGTACCTGCGGGACGGGAAACCGCCCCTATATTTTAATTTGTCCGCTTGCGGACACAATAATTGTCAATTGTCAACTGTCCATTGTCAATTTTTATTTTGGTATGGTAATGGTCAGCACGATCTGGCTCTCCGTTTCACGCCGTTCGGTGATGGCAGGAACGCCCTGGGATTGCATTTTTTGTAAGTATCGGGTAATGCCGTTGAGAAAAGAGCCCAATTTCTGCCGGGGTTGGGGATCCTTTTCCCCGGACAGGCACTTTTCTATGTATTTTTCTGTCTGCGCCACACTCATATTCAGCCGCAGAATTTCCCCAATGGCAGCAATTTTCTCCCGGTCGTCAGGCAGCTTTAGGAGCGCCCGGGCATGCCGTTCTGTGAGATTTGCCTGCTGTAAAAGCTCCAGAACCTCCGGACTGTGGCGCAAAATGCGGAGCTTATTGGCAACCGCGCTTTGACTTTTTCCCAAAAAGCGGGCCGCCTGTTCCTGACTCATTCCGCTCCTTTCCATTAAACGGCTGATGCCCCGAGCTTCTTCCAAAAAATGCAGGTCCTGCCGCTGTAAATTCTCTACCAGCGCCACCCAGCCGGACTCCTCATCCTCCATTGTCATCACAATGCAGGGGATTTCCGTAAGTCCTGCTCGGATCCCCGCCCGAAGTCGCCGTTCTCCGGCAATCAGCTCATAATTTGTGCCCACACGGCGTACCGACAGCGGCTGCAAGATACCGTGGCGGCGAATACTTTCCGTCAGCTCTGCAAGGGCCCCTTCCTCGAAATGTTTTCGGGGCTGCGCCGGATTGGGAATTACCGATTTTGCAGGAACAAACACCACTCTGCCGGTCTCCATATAAGTTTTTAGTTTCTGACACTGCATAGCTATGTCCTCCTTAGGGAATGTGTGTTTATTTTATGGGATAAAGCCACAGAAAAACCACGAAAACCGCCCTTTTCGGTCCAAAAATACTCGACAATATCTTTCCCTTTGTGTTACAATATCACAAATAGATTCAGGAGAAGACCTATGGAAAAATTATTCTACGAAGACAGCCATAAAACGACTTTTTCCGCTCGGGTAACCGGTTGTCAGGAAATGGAAAAAGGATTTCTTATAACTCTGGATGCCACCGCCTTTTATCCCGAAGGTGGCGGTCAGGCCTGCGATATTGGTACATTGGACGATGCTCGCGTTCTGGAGGTAAAAGAAAAAGGCGAAGAAATTTTCCATTTATGCGACAAGGCGCTGCCTATAGGTGAATTGGTAGAAGGCAGCATTGACTGGGATCGCCGTTTTGACTTAATGCAGCAGCACACCGGCGAGCACATTCTCTCGGGCATCATTCACGATCGCTACGGCTACGGCAATTCAGGTTTTCACGTAGGCGCGGAGGTGCTGGAAGTAGATTTTGACGGTCCGATTCCCGCAGAAGACCTGCCGGAGTTGGAATGGGCGGTAAATAAAGCCATTTGGGAAAATGTACCGGTTATCAGCTATGTCCCCTCCCCTGAGGACCTCCCGAATATTCCCTACCGGACAAAACGGGCGCTGCCCTGGCCGGTGCGGATTGTAGAGGTAAAAAATTACGACCTGTGCGCCTGCTGCGGCGTTCACGTAAAATATACGGGCGAAGTGGGTCTTGTAAAGCTTCTTTCCTGTGTAAAATTTCATCAAGGTGTTCGGATCGAAATGGTCTGCGGTGGTCGGGCGCTAAAGCTAATGTCTGCCATTTATGACCAAAATCGGCAAGTATCCGCAGCTTTTTCCGCAAGACCTTTGGAAACAGGCGCAGCCGCCCGGCATATGAACGAGCAATTAAGTCAGGAAAAGTTCCGCACCCTCTGTATGCGGAAAAAATATTTTGCTCTGTTGGCGGAGCAGTACCGAAATGCAGGTCTTGCCGTCTGCTTTGAGCCCGACCTTGACCCTGCCGGTGTCCGGGAACTATCCAGCGCCATCTCCGATGTCTGTGGCGGTGTGGCGGCAGTCTTTTCCGGGCAGGACAGCATGGGATACAACCTTTGTCTTGCCGGAGATCCCCAGCAGGTTAAGGAAATTGGCGCTGCCCTTGCCACCAAGCTAAAAGCCCGGGGCGGCGGAAAGCCCGGCTTCTATCAAGGCAGTATTCCCGCAAGCCAGGTGGAAATTATATCTTTTTGTAAGGATTACCGAGAATAATCCGTAAAAAAAGACTTATTTTTACATTTTATCTACTTTACAATTGACAAAGCCTGTTGTATAATCTATTCGGACAGTTTTGGGCTGTCAAGAACATATCTGTAAGCTGCAAATGCAGCAATTATAAAAACGGAGGAATTTTACTATGTCTGTTAAAGTTGCTATTAATGGTTTCGGTCGTATCGGCCGTCTGGCTTTCCGTCAGATGTTCGGCGCTGAGGGCTTCGAAGTTGTCGCCATCAACGACCTGACCTCCCCCGCCATGCTGGCTCACCTGCTGAAGTATGACTCCACTCAGGGCGCCTACGCTGCTCCTTTCGGCACTCACACTGTTGAGGCTGGCGAGGACCACATCATTGTCGATGGCAAGAAGATCACCATCTACGCTAAGGCTAACGCTGCTGAGCTGCCCTGGGGCGAGCTGGATGTAGACGTTGTGCTGGAGTGCACCGGCTTCTACACTTCCAAGGCTAAGGCTCAGGCTCACATTGACGCTGGCGCTAAGAAGGTTGTTATCTCTGCTCCCGCAGGCAACGATCTGCCCACCATCGTTTACAATGTTAACCACAACACCCTGACCAAGGAAGATCACATCATCTCCGCTGCTTCCTGCACCACCAACTGCCTGGCTCCCATGGCTAAGGCTCTGCACGAGCTGGCTGACATCGAGGCTGGTATCATGTGCACCATCCACGCTTACACCGGCGACCAGATGATTCTGGACGGTCCCCAGAGAAAGGGCGACCTGCGCCGCTCCCGCGCTGGTGCTATCAACATCGTTCCCAACTCCACCGGTGCTGC
>JAZOVI010000022.1:0-5196 GCA_045658625.1 Faecousia sp. | reverse complement strand
TTGTTTTGGGGCCATCCACCCATCCTCATAAAAGACCAAACCCCCGGCCCGAGGGGTCGGGGCGTTTCTGCATCCTCTTTTTCCATTTCCGCCAGGAGTTTTTTGTCCTGCTTGGAGGAGAGGTCTAATTTTTCATACATATCCGGCCGACGAGCGCGGGTACGGCGCAGAGATTGTTTTCTCCGCCATTGCGCCACCTTTGCGTGATTGCCGGAGAGTAAAATGGCAGGCACCTCCCGATCGTGCCAAACTGCCGGGCGGGTGTACTGGGGGTATTCCAGCATACCGCTGTAATGGCTTTCATCCTCGAAGCACTCCGGGTCAGCCAGTACACCGGGCACCATCCGGCACACGGCGTCGGTTACCGCCATAGCGGCGATCTCACCGCCGGTAAGAACAAAATCTCCCAGAGAAATTTCTTCGTCCACACATTCGTCGATAAAGCGTTGGTCGACGCCCTCATAATGACCGCAAACCAGCACCAAATTTTCCATTTTGCTCAGGCGGATAGCGTCTGCCTGGGTAAAGGTCTTACCGCAGGGGGACATATAGATGGTATGAACCTTTCCTTCTGCCTGCTGACGGACATAGTCCCAGCAGCGATACAGGGGGTCTGCCATCATCACCGCGCCACGGCCGCCACCGTAGGGGTAATCATCCACCTGGTACTGTTTATTGGTGGTGTATTCCCGAATTTGATGGGTCTCAATGCGGATAAAGCCCCGTTCCTGGGCGCGGCCCAGGATACTGTCGGACAGTACATCCCCTAAGGTTTCGGGAAAGAGGGTCAAAATATCAATTCTCATCGTCCCGCATACCCTCCAAGAGCTTGACCTGCATCTCATTTTTCTCCAGATCGGTGCTAAGGATAAACTCCCGCACCGCCGGGATCATATAGCTATGGTCGCCTTTTACCACATAGACCTTATTGCCGGGATAATCCAGCACATCTGCGATCTTACCGATGCATACACCATCGGCAAAAACATCCATATCTATAAGCTCTGCGGCAAAGATCAGCCCTTCCACCACATCCTCCCGGTAGATCTCTGCGATCTTACCACGAAGGGCTTGGGCATCCTCCATAGTGTCTACACCCTGGAGCTTTATGAGGTTGCAGCTTTTCTGCACACGGCAGGATTCCATTTTATAAGTCGTGCCGCCAATGCGAACACGGGTAAAGTCTAACAAAAAGTCCGGACCGTCGGTCCAGGGCAGAAGCTTCATCTCGCCTCGGACACCGTGGGTGGAGACAATCTCGCCTGCCTGAATAAAGGGAAGTTTCATACGCTTCCTCCTTGTTTTTTGAAAATGGTTAAAGGAAATGCGTGGCGCATATCGCGCCACGCATAGCCGTTAATCCACGATTTCGACCGTGATCTTTTCGCCGGTGCGTTGCGCAACGGTTTTCACGATGGTGCGAATTTCTTTCGCGATCCGGCCTTGACGGCCAATGACCTTGCCCATATCGCCAGCGGCGACACGGAGCTCCAGGACCTTGCCATCTTCTCCGGTGGTTTCCGTAACAGTTACCGCATCGGGGTCATCCACCAGATTTTTTGCCATATACAGCAAAAGCTCTTTCATTGGAATTCTCCTTCGGGCAAATTACAGAACACCGGCGTTCTTCAGCAGGCCACGAACAGTGTCGGTGGGCTGAGCACCGTTCTTGATCCAAGTCTGTGCCTTCTCTACATCAACAGTAACAGTGGCAGGATTGGTCAGGGGGTTGTAGGTACCGATCTCTTCGATGCAGCGGCCATCACGGGGGCTGCGGGAGTCAGCAACAACAATACGGTAGTAAGGAGCCTTCTTTGCACCCATTCTTCTCAGTCTGATTTTAACCATGAGTTTCACCTCCAAAAATAATTCTTCTTTTTATATCGCAAAGCATTTCTGCTTTTCGAGCCTTAAAATCCAGGGAAGCCGCCGAAGCCGCCCATACCCCGCATCCGCTTCATCTTCTTGCCCGCACCGGGGCCGGAGAACTGGCGGATCATAGAACGCATCTGGTCAAAGGATTTGAGGAGTTTATTCACATCCTCTACCCGGACACCTGCACCGGCAGCAATCCGCTTCTTGCGGCTGGCGCCGATGATATTGGGATTCTCTCGCTCCTTGGGGGTCATAGAAAGGATAATGGCCTCAGTACGGCCCATTGCCTTCTCGTCCACCTGGATGTTCTTCATTCCCGCACCGCCGGGGAGCTGGGAGAGAATATCCTGCATAGAGCCCATAGATTTCATCTGGACCATCTGGTCATAGAAATCCTGGAGGGTAAATTTATTGGATTTCAGCTTTTCCTCCATCTCGGCGGCTTTCTGGGCATCGTATGCCTTTTCTGCCTTTTCGATGAGGGAGAGTACATCGCCCATTCCCAAAATACGGGATGCCATCCGATCAGGATGGAAGGGCTCAATATCCTCTAACTTTTCGCCCATACCCACAAATTTAATGGGCTTGCCGGTAATGGCGCGGACAGACAGCGCTGCGCCGCCACGGGCATCGCCATCCAGCTTAGAGAGCATCACAGAGTCAATCTCCAGCCACTCGTTAAAGCTCTGGGCAGCATTGACTGCGTCCTGGCCGGTCATAGCGTCAACCACCAGGAGGATTTCGTCGGGACTCACCGCAGCTTTTACATTCTGCAGCTCGGTCATCAGCGCTTCGTCAATGTGAAGCCGACCGGCGGTGTCCAAAAACACCATATCGTGGCCACGCTGACGGGCGTAAGAGATGGCTTCTTTTGCGATCTGCACAGGGTCGGTCTGCCCCTTTTCAAAGACCGGGATGCCTAACTTTTCGCCACAAACCTGCAACTGGGTAATAGCGGCAGGACGGTAAATATCACAGGCGACCAGCAAGGGGTTTTTGCCCTGGCGCTTCATAAGACCGGCAAGTTTACTGCCATTGGTGGTCTTACCTGCGCCCTGCAGGCCTACCAGCATTACAACAGTAGGTCCGGCAGGGTTAATCGTAATATGTTTGGTTTCGCTGCCCATAAGGCTTGTCAGCTCTTCGTCAACAATCTTGACGATCATCTGGGCGGAGCTGAGGGCTTCCAGCACATCTGCGCCCACGCAACGCTCGGTAACGGACTTTACAAAGTCCTTAACCACCTTATAGCTGACGTCCGCCTCCAAAAGCGCCATACGAATCTCCCGCATTGCTTCCTTTACATCGGATTCTTTCAGGCGGCCTTTACCTCTGAGCTTTTTGAAGGCAGCGGAGAGTTTTTCGGTTAATCCTTCAAATGCCATAGTTTACTCCTCAATGGAACAGGCAGCGGCAAGAATTTCATCCATAGCCTTGCAAACTGCCGGGTCAGAATGGTTTTTAAGGGCTTCCGCAGCGGAGAGGATTTTTTGCCTTGCCTCGCGGCTTCTGAGATACCGACGGACAGTGCCGATCTTTTCTTCCATCTTCTGCAGATGGGCTTCCGCGCGGAGAATGTTCTCATGAACACCTTGCCGGCTGACCCCCAATTCCTCGGCGATCTCCGCAAGGGACATATCCTGATTGTACTTAAGGTCCAAACAAAGGCGCTGGCGCTCGGAGAGCAGGTCGCCGTAATGGTCAAAAAGCAGTAAGGTTTCTACCGCATCCATAACGCCGCCTCCTGTCAATCAGTTTTCCTTTACACCTAGGATATAATACAACAGAGTGTTGTGGTTGTCAAGTGTTTTTTCTTGTCAGCTACAAAATTTCATACCACCGAGCCAGTTCTCCGGTTTTGAGAAATCCGCACTGGGAGTAAAGGTTCATAGCAGGTGCATTGTTTTCCGCCACGTCCAGCAGAATTTCCTCCCCTGAAAGCGCTTTACAGAGGGCAGCCAGCACCCCACGACCTGCCCCCTTTTGACAGGCGGCAATAGCAAGAATGCGGTTGTCGCTAACGATACCGATACCCTGCAATAAACCCTCTTTATGGACGAAATAAGCCCCTTTTTCGTACTGATCCCTGTCCATAAGCCGCAAGGTGTTAGCGGTGGGAACAGGAGCCATCTTTTCATTGTAAATACGGCAAAACTCCGCCCAGGTCTTTTCTGTTACGGGAAAAAGGGCAAATTCCGTCTCTCCCACATCCTCTACCCTGCCCTGCATACTGCAAAGGGTCGTATAGTGGGGATATTTTTTTAGTATCGGGTCTCCGGTGGCATAGATCGCTTCAGCGCCGGCAGCCCGGCAAAATTCCAAACATTCTTTAAGGAATTCCTCCGGGGATGCTGTGCTTTGAAGACGCACATACGCTGTCCGTTTTGTGGGTATTTCCCGCAAAATCAGACTGGCTATACCGTTTTCTGTGGTAAACATAGGAATATCCCGCAAAATAATCACCTCATTTCTTATAATAGCACAACTTTCCCCCTCCGTCTATGGGGCAAAATACTTGATTTTGGGGCAAAAATTTGCTATTTTTATAAGCGATAAAAGGTGGTGAAACATATGAGGAAGATCATCTGCAAGAAAGAGTATGATACCGAGACCGCAACTGTTGTGAAGAAGGTTACTTACGGCTACTTTGGCGACCCCGCAGGCTATGAGGAAATTCTTTTCCAGACTCCTGCCGGACTGTATTTCGTATATGTCCGCGGCGGCGAGAACTCCCCCTACCCCCAGGAGGACATCACCCGTCTGGCAAAGACCAAGGTAAACGAGTGGATCGAAAATCACTAAGCATCAGAGACCGCAAAGTGCGGCCTCACATAGGGATTTATACGCTCCAAATCGGATATTTTCCCACAATACTGCGTCAAAAAACCACGGCAGGCGTCAACCTTGCCGTGGCCTTTTATCTTGTCTTGCGGGAAAACCTCTCGTTTTGGAGTGCTTCGCAGTTTTGAAGGAAAGATTTTTGCTCGCAGGAACATTCAGAGGACGAAGAAATACTGGATGTATTTCAAGGACGATGGATTTCCTGTGGGGAAAAAGATTCTTTCAAAACCGTGTAAATCCCTATGTGAGGCCGCCCAACACGGTCTCTTTTTTCTTGACAGAAAAAGCTTCTGTGCTATTATAGATAGGAAACGGGAAAGGAGGCGGAATATGGAAACTTTTGCTGTAAAAGTTATTGCGCGAATTGAAAATGATTTTACTGAAAAGTTCGGTATTCCCCGACAAAGTGGGCTTACCAACAGTATGGTCTCCCGAATCGTTTTTGAGCCGGAATTTCGTAACGACGATGCCCTGCGGGGC
>JAZOVI010000021.1:0-4711 GCA_045658625.1 Faecousia sp. | reverse complement strand
GGCTCCGGCCCTGCCGGTATGACCTGCGCTTCCGATCTGGCAAAGCTGGGCTACGAAGTTACTATGTTCGAAGCTCTGCACACCGCCGGCGGCGTTCTGGTTTACGGTATTCCCGAGTTCCGTCTGCCCAAGGCTATCGTTGCTAACGAAATTACCAAGCTGGAGGCTCAGGGTGTTGCGGTGATGACCAATATGGTTATCGGCCGTGTACTTACCATTGACGAGCTGTTCGAAATGGGCTTCAAAGCTGTATTCGTAGGCTCCGGCGCAGGTCTGCCCATGTTTATGAACATCCCCGGCGAGAGCCTGAAGGGCGTTATGTCCGCCAATGAGTACCTGACCCGTACAAATTTGATGAAGGCATACGACGAAGAGTACGACACTCCCATCATCAAGTCCAAGGCTGTCGCCGTTGTTGGCGGTGGTAACGTGGCAATGGACGGCGCTCGCTGCGCAATGCGTCTGGGCGCGGAGCACGTTTACATTGTATACCGCCGTGGCGAAGCAGAAATGCCCGCCCGTGAGGAAGAAAAGCACCACGCCAAGGAAGAGGGTATTGAGTTCAAGACTCTGTGCAACCCCGTAGAGATTCTGTCCGATGAAGACGGCCGCGCTTGTGGCATTAAGTGCATTCGGATGGAGCTGGGCGAGCCCGATGCTTCCGGCCGCCGCCGTCCTGTGGAGATTCCCGGCAGCGAGTTCGTGTTGGATGTAGACACCGTTATTATGGCACTGGGCACCAACCCCAACCCCCTGATCCGTTCCACCACCCCCGGTCTGGAAACCAACCGTAAGGGCTGTCTGATCGTCAACGAGAACGAAATGACCACCCGCGACGGCGTATTCGCCGGCGGCGACGCCGTTACCGGCGCTGCAACCGTTATCCTGGCTATGGGCGCAGGTAAGAAGGGCGCAGCCGCTATTCACGAGTACCTGAACAAATAATTTTATGTAAACCAACGTAACCAAAAGCTGCAGCAGGAAAACCTGCTGCAGCTTTGTTATTTATCATTGGTTAAATTACCATTACCACTGACCGGGATTGTCTCACCGCCGTAGGGGTAATCGGGCTGAAAAATTGCCACAAAGAAATCCTTATCCCGGGCCAGTATCTCCCGGACATCCCGATATAGCTGCCCGGAGTAGGTTCGATAGTCAGCTGCTACGCCGTAAGCCTCGATTCCTAATGTTCTGGCCGTGTAAATTGCCCGATAAAGGTGGTATTCCTGGCTGACGATGATGATTTTCTCCGCGCAGAAAATATCCTTTGCCCGATACATACTCTCATAAGTAGAAAATCCGGCGTGATCCATAAAAATATCTTCCGAGGGGATTCCTGCCTCGATGGCAAAATTTTTCATCGTATTGACCTCGTCATATTCTGTCCTGCCGTGGTCGCCGCTCATTAAAAGCTTCGGCGCTGCGCCATCTTTATATAATGCAACGCCCCTTTTTAGCCGATCCTCCAGCATATGGCTGGGTCTGCCGTCATCCCACACGCCGCACCCCAGCACCAAAATACAGTCTACATCCGATAGGGAAGAGGCCTCCTCGGGTGTTAAAATGTACTGCCCGCCGGAATGGACAACCCAGGCATTGATGCCAAACACCAGCGCCGCCCCGAAAACCGCCAGGAAAGCCAGCACAATTAAAATAATAATAAGCATTTTCCGGTCAAATTTTAGTTTCATTGTAAGACCTCCCTGTGAATATATAATAATGTACCAAACCGCCTCCACCTAAGTCAATAGGGTTACATAACATTTCCTATTTTTTTGTGTCATCGTACATCATTGTAGGAACTTGCATCCTCAACGATCCCTACAATACAAAAACTCCCGGGTAGTTTCCTACCCGGGAGTCGTTTTTTTTAAATTGTATCTAAATTACACCATTGCAGCGGTGATGATAGCCATCTTGTAGACCTCGTCGGCGTTGCAGCCACGGGACAGGTCGTTGATGGGAGCTGCCAGACCCTGCAGGATGGGGCCATAAGCCTCGAAGCCACCCAGGCGCTGTGCAATCTTGTAACCGATGTTACCAGCCTCAATGGTGGGGAAGATGAAAGTGTTGGCGTAACCGGCAACAGGGGAGCCGGGGAACTTCAGCTGGCCAACTTCGGGAGCAACTGCAGCATCGAACTGCATTTCGCCGTCGATCATCAGATCAGGAGCCATCTCCTTAGCAACGACGGTGGCATCGTGGCTCAGCTTAACCGTGCCGCCCTTGCCGGAACCGTTGGTAGAGAAGGAGAGCATTGCCACCTTGGGATCAATGCCGAACACCTTTGCGGTGTTGGCAGTCTCAACAGCAACCTCAGCCAGCTTGCGAGCTGCGGAAACGGTTACATTGCCGTCCTTATCTACGCTGTCCTCATAGCTGAGGTTGATAGCGCAGTCGCCCATAGCCAGCTTCTCTTCGCCGCGAACCATAATGAAGCAGGAAGAAACCAGGTTTGCACCCTTCTTGGTCTTAACCAGCTGCAGAGCGGGACGAACGGTATCGGCGGTGGAGTAAGTAGCGCCGCCCAGCAGGGAATCAGCATAGCCCATCTTTACCAGCATAGTGCCGAAATAGTTGCCCTTAGAAAGCGCAGCGCGGCAGTCCTCAGCGGACATCTTGCCCTTGCGAATCTCTACCATCTTCTCAACCATAGCGTCCATACCGGGATAGGTAGCGGGATCCAGGATTTCAACACCCTCGATATTAAAACCGCCCTTTGCGGCATTTGCCTTGACCTCTTCCACATTGCCCACCAGGATGGGAGTCAGGAAGCCGCCCTCTACCAAACGGGCAGTTGCTTCCAGAATACGGGCGTCGTGGCCCTCGGTAAAGACAATCTTCCGAGGATTGGCCTTCAAGACTTCAATCATTGCATTAAACATAATGTATACCTCCATTTTTTAGGGATTGGCCCTTTTTCTTTGGTCATTATACATCACAGGTGTCGTTTTATCAAGAAATATTTATCATTTTTTCAAAAAACCCCCTTGACCTGTGTCTTTTTGTTTGATATAGTATGTTGTGTATCAACTAATGTAAAGGAGAAGTACATATGTTGCCAATAATTGGTTGGGCAGTGGCCTTAATTGTGTCCCTTGCCGCATTTGCATTCATTCAGGATGCCACCGTTGTCTGGGTTTCTCTTTGGGTAGCCGCAGGCGCATTTGCAGCACTCGTTACCAGTGTGCTTAACTTGCCTTTCGTATTCCAGCTGATTGTTTTCCTGCTGGTAATGGGTATCTTCCTGTTCCTGCTGAGACCTTCTTTCCGGAAGCGTTTCCCCATTGCTGTGCAGCCTACCAATACTGACTTACTCCTGGGCAAGTATGCCCCCGTAACCGCAGCCATTGATAATCTGGCCGGTGCGGGTCAGGTCAAGGTTGACGGTATGGAGTGGTCTGCCCGCAGCACTGACGGTCAGCCTATCGAAGAGGGCACCGTAGTTTGCATTCACCACATTGAAGGCGTAAAGCTTTTCGTCTTCCCTGTTGTGGACGATTTTAATCTGGACTAAGGAGGAGACGCATTATGGGTATTATTATTATTTGCGTATTGGTTGTCATTTTCCTGCTCCTGTGGGCCATTATTGACATCGTTCCCCAGTCCGAAGCCCGCGTTATGGAACGTCTTGGCATTTTCAGTGGCGTTTGGGGCGCAGGCATCCACCTGAAGTTTCCCATCCTTGACCGTTGCGCTGTCAAGGTCGACCTGCGTGAACAGGTTATGGAACTGCCTAAGATTACCAGCAACGGCACCAGTAAGCGTAAGTCTCTGTATGGCTACGATGAAGGTTTTGACCGTGGTATGGATAGCAATTCCGTAGCAGATGCTTTTGGTCTTTCCGCTGGTCCTGTTACAATTGGCGCTGCTGTCGGCAATATATTCGCTAAGGCATTTGCTTCCTCTCGCAGAACGGATTACAGTAGTGATGCAAACACTGTAGACCATAACAGTAAATATTCCGATTTTCAGGGTGTTATCACCAAGGACAACGTGGTAATGCACGTGGATGCTGCTGTGTTCTACCAGATCACCGACCCCAAGATGTACGCTTACGGTATGAAGCAGCCCAAGTTTGCACTGCAGAAGCTGACCATCACCACTCTGCGTAACATCTTCGGCACTCTGGAACTGGACGAAACCCTCACCAGCCGCGAGCTGATCAACTCCAAGCTCCGCGCCGTTCTGGACGAAGCTACCGACAACTGGGGTATCAAGATCACCCGTGTTGAGATTGAAGAGATTAAACCTCCCGCTGGCGTTCAGGAAGCTATGCACCATCAGGCTATCGCAGAGCGCGAGCGCCGGGCTACTATCCTTCACGCAGAGGGTATTGCCGAGCGTAACCGTATGCTGAACGAGACCGCTCCCAACGAAGCTATTATTAAGATGATGGCTATCCAGGCTATGCCCGAGATTGCAAACGGAAAGTCCAACACCGTCATTATTCCCAGCGAACTGCAGGGCATTGTCGGCTTGGCAAAGGGCGTTATCGAAGGCGTAAAGACCCCCACCACCGAGAACTAATCCTACATAAATCCAAAAGCCAGTGGAAAATTCCACTGGCTTTTTATTGTATAAGAATACCACCGTCTGTACCGATAGTTCAAAAACTTCAGCTATGCCCAGCCCCAGCGCAGCAGAAAGCCTCCCTTGTGTAAAGGGAGGTGGCATTTGCGAGGAACGAGCAAATGACGGAGGGATTGTT
>JAZOVI010000020.1:0-2330 GCA_045658625.1 Faecousia sp. | reverse complement strand
GAAAATGTATCCGTGGTTAACATTCTGCTACCCGGTCATGGCGGCACAGTTCGCGATTTTGGCAAAGCCTCTATGAAACAGTGGAAAGAAAAGGTAGAGACCCATATGGCGCAGCTCTGCCACACCCACCGGCGAGTAATCGTGGTCGCCCACTCTATGGGTACACTTCTCACCGCCGAAGCCGCCCAAAAGCACCCGGAAGTAAAAAGTTTTCTGTTTATCAATGTGCCTCTGCGGGTATGGGTAGCCCCCAAACTGATACCCTCTGCCTTGCGGTGGAGCTTCGGGAGATTGATCCCCGGCCACCCCACGGATGAGGGTCTCCGTGCCGCCGCCAGCGCCCAACCCGATAAGCATTTATGGCGGTATCTTTCCTGGATTCCCCGTTTTTGGGAGCTTTTGGTATTGTGTAAGCAATCCCGAAAGCGGTTTGTGACGCTAAACACCCCTACTTTCGCCTTTCAAAGCTATGATGACGAATTGGTTCGCCGCAGCACCAGCCGCCACCTGCTGAAAAACCCCGCCATCCGCCACGTAATGCTCCAAGGGTGCGGACATCTTATCTATCCCCCCGAAGCCCAAACGCAAATGCAAAATGCCTTAAAAAACCTACTGGAAAACACATAAAAGCAGAGGCGCTTGCCTCTGCTTTATTATTGTTTTGAGGGATGTTTCAAATCATCGGTTGCCGGATTATTCAGCACCTTCCCGTCCTCATCAAACCGGGAGCCGTGGCAAGGACAATCCCAAGAATGTTCCGCTTCATTCCAGTGCAGCGCACAGCCCAAGTGAGGACACCGGGGTTTGGTGGGACGGAGCAGATTTACCGTTGTTTCCACACCGTTACACAGCAGCTGCTTATGCAAAATACTGCGGGAGGGAGAAAACAGTTCCGCGTACGGATTTTCCTTTCCCTGAACCATATCGGTCAAAAGGTTTGCCGCCACCATGGACGTGGTCATTCCCCATTTTTGAAACCCGGTGGCTACAAAAAGATTGGGTGTTGCTTTGCTATACTGGCCAATATAGGGCATTCCATCCAAGCTCATGCAGTCCTGGGTCGCCCATTGCGCCACAACCTTGCCCTGGGGATAGAATTCCTTCGCAGCCGCCATCGGCAATTTCCAACCCAGCCCCTGTTTACCTGTACGATGGCCGCCACCGCCCAATAAAAGCCATTTCCCGGCACTTCGGATAGACAACCCGTTTTCTGCGCTATCCAGATACATCCCAGAAACCTGCCCTGCGTTTTCCAGTGCAATTACATAGGAACGCTGCTGATACAGCTTCAGAAAATAAGAGCCGTGTTTGTTTATAAGGGGAAAATGGGTAGCAACAATGATCTTTTCTGCCGTAATAACGCCCTTTGGGGTCTGCACTCGGTTGCCTATAAAGGACAGCGCTTTGGTGTTTTCAAAGATTTGCAAATCCTTTGCCAGATGGGCTGCCAGCTTTAAGGGGTGAAACTGCGCCTGATTTTCAAAGCAGAGTGCACCTGTAATCGGAAAAGACAGCGGCAGCGTGTTTTCCCACCGGGCAGGAATTTTCAGCTGTTCATACGCCGCCATTTCCTCTTCCAGCTTTTTGGTACTGCCTGTGGCGTAAATATAGTTGTTTTCCGGTGTAAAATCGAAATCCAGCGTTTCTGCTAAACCTCTGAATTCCGCCAGCGCATCCTGATTTGCCTGCCAATAGCGCTTAGCTTTTTCCGGTCCGAACTTTTTTATGAGTTTTCCGTAAACAAGTCCGTGTTGGGAGGTAAGCTTTGCTGTTGTCCTTCCGCTGACACCACTCATCAGCCGGTTTTCCTCAATTAACACACAGCCTGTACCGGTGTGTTTCAAATTCCAGGCGCACAAAAGCCCGGCAAGCCCACCGCCGATAACCAACACATCTGTACACAGGTCTTTATCCAGTTGTGAAAACCGGGGCATTTTCACATTTTCATTCCAAATAGAATCCATCCTATCATCACCGGAAATAGTATGCGCTGACTGTCTGTATTTTACTATCAAAAAACACCGCCCTTGGGCGGTGTTTTTTACTGTTATCGTCCTATATCCTCAACATCAATTACCTTTATGCCTGCATCTTTCAAGGCTTGGGCAAATACGCCGGAGCCTGTGATCCGCTTTCTGGAGAAGCTGCCATCATAAATTTGGTTTACACCGCAGGTGGGGCTTCTGGATTGCAAAATGGCACAGTCAATATCTTCTTTCGCAATCTGCTCCATCGCACGAGCGACAGCACTCCGTATGGCAGTATCTACGTTGTTTCCCTTGCTGTCCATCACGACGCCGTTTACGATTTCTATGGGGGTTCTGGGGCAA
>JAZOVI010000019.1:0-5046 GCA_045658625.1 Faecousia sp. | reverse complement strand
AGCCTGAGCCAGGGTATCTTCTACTTTGCTAAGAGCTTCTTCTCTCTTGGCATCGGTTGCGAATACTGCGGCGGGAACTACAGTTGCTACCATGCACAGCACGATCAGCATTGCAATACCGGACCGGAGCATTCTCGAAAGACTTGCTTTCATAACTACCTCCTAATAATTTGGGGAACATCGGGTTGCTGCATCCGAATTTCCCTATTTTTTATATACATTACGCTGTTTTTCTCACAGCGTGAATGCCGAATTATGTACGCTTTTGCCCTCTGCTCTGGTGATGCAGGATAGATAATACCATCCTGCTCCCAGCAGCAACAGGTAATTCACAAAAGCTTTTTTACTAGTTATTTGCCATCCAGCTCAGATAGTCGAAATTCTTATATTCCGCTTCCAGCTTTTTATTGTCCACCTTGCCCATAGGTGTCAGCGGCAAAGCATCCACCGGTACAACTGCCACGGGACGGCCACGCTCTTCTGCGTGTTCATTACAGTAATCGAAAATCTTCCGGCAGACCGCCTTGGCATCCGCGCCCTTGCGGACCTCTACCAACGCCATAGGATACTGACCTTGGCTGTGCCCTCTGTCGTCGGTGCCAACCACCGCGCAGTTATGCACATCTACCATCTCTGTAATCATACTCTCCAGGTTGACAGGGAATACCTTATGACCGTCAAACCGGGTGATCATACGCTTGATACGTCCTTTAATATAAAGGAAGCCGTCCTCGTCCATATAACCCAGGTCGCCGGAGTGAATCCAAACACGACCATCGCTGTGTTTCCGCATTACGTGGGCAGTTTCTTCAGGCTGGTTGAAATAACCCTTCATCATAGTAGGACCGGTTACGCAAACCTCACCAATCTCACCGTAGGTCATTTCCTCACCGGTCTCGGGGTCAAAAATGCTGACATCCAGACCCAAAGAAGGAATACCAACCGAACCTTCCTTATACACCCGGTTGACGCAGAAGGTTGCGGCAGCGGACAGCTCCGACATGCCGTAGCCCTGAGCCAGGGGGTACTTCATATTGTGCTCCTTGCGGAACTCTTCCAGTCGATGGATGAGACCTTCGTTCATGGTATCGCCGCCACAAGCCAGCGTATACAGGAAGGACAAGTCCATATTCTGAACTTCAAAGCTCTTCATCAGCAGTTCGATAAATACCGGCGTGCTGATAATATGGTTGGGCCGATACATACGCACCAGCTTGCCGATGCTGGTAGGCACAAACTTAGGAATGGTTACCAGGGTCAGGTTCATACACAAAGGCATATGCAGACCGCAGACCATACCATAAGCAGAGAAAATCGGGATAATACCCAAATAACGATCACCGTGCTGGTAATGCACATCGCAGTACATAAAAGTCTGCGCTACGGCGTTCATGGAATCATTGGTGAGCATAACACCCTTGGGGGTACCTGTAGTACCGCCGGTATAGGTAATAGCTACCACTTGATCTCCCACATAGGGAGCCTCGGTGTACCGGGTGCCTACACCCTTGAGCATAAACTCATTCCAGTTGATTAAAGTCTTGCTGTAGGGAATTTTGGCCTGCTTCTTCAGGCTCATTGCAAAACGCTTAAAGGCAGGCAAGGAAGTTGACGGAGACTGAACAATGACCAGTTCCTGCTTAATCTCTTCCTTCATATACTCAACCTTAGGATAAGCAAGGTCGATAACGAACAGGATCTTGGAGCCGGAATCACGGATCATCTTGGAAATGGTCCGAACATCCAAGCGGGGATCAATGGTATTTGCGATAGCGCCAATCTTATTCAGCGCATATACACAAGCGATGGTCTCAGGAATGGAGACAGACAAAAAGGATACAATATCACCGGGTTTTACGCCCAATGCAGTAAACGACCGGGCGCAAGCATCCACCTTACGGCGAAGTTCCTTATAGGTAATATCAGCGCCATAGTAATGCAACGCAGGGGTATCTAAGCGGTATTTGTTCCGCTCCATTACAAAATCAAAAGCTTTGCACTTAGGAAGCTGCACATTGCGGGCTTCTTCCGAATAGTACTTCAGCCAAACCTTCTCTTCGGAAATCTTTCTTTTATCGTTCATCTTGTTCCTCCATTATGTTGTCTTTTCGGATTGCTGAGAAAGCCAATTGCTTCCAATCTATGAAAACACACAATCCAGCGGCACATTCTGGGCACAGGATAATACTATCCGTTTCTATCCAAGGGATTATAGCATGGTACACGAAAAAAGTCAATGATGAAAAACAATATAACAAGCTGCTGTAACAAGCTGCTATACCGAGCCGCCTACAAAAGGACTTTTGTGCAAAAACTCAGGCAAGTCCTGTGGACTTGCCTAAGTACATTCCTTATTTTCCGTAGCCGCTGTAATATCCGTAATCTCTGTCCGATACATCGCTGACATCGTAGTGATTAAGTACTACGCCAAGCACATTGGCTTTTACTGTTGCGAGTCGACGCAGCGCACCGTATACCTGATTCTTTTTTGTCTTTTTCTGCCGCAGGACGAACAGTACACCATCACAAAAAGTGCTTAGTGCTACAGCATCTGTTACAACGCCTACAGGCGGCGTATCGCAGATAACAAAATCATATGTCTCCAGCGCTTGATCCAACAGAGTCTGCATCCGCTGGGAAGAAATCAGTTCCACAGGATTAGGCGGCACAGTTCCACCGGGGAGCATATCAAAGCCATGTGTTGTTTCTACAATGCAGCTTTCCATATCACTACTGCCAGCCAAAACTGCAGACAGACATCTTTCCGGATCTCTCTTGGTATGCAAATACCGATGGAGGGAAGGATTACGCAAATCACCATCGATCACCAGTACCCGCTTGCCAATTTGGGTCAGGGAGAGGGCCAGATTGATCACAACGCTGGACTTGCCTTCATTGGGAATAGAGCTGGTTACCAAAACTTTCCGGTGTTCACCGTTAAAAGAAAGGAAATTAAAATTGGTACGCAACGCCTTATAGGCTTCCGTATATTCAAAGGGCGCCTCATCGGTAATAAGCCGAACTTCCGGCATATCCATTTTTTTCATTCTCAGCCCCTCTTTCCCTTTTGTACATTGCCGCTTACCTTCTCGCAGCTTTCCACGGAAGGAATCACGCCCAACACCGGTAAATTCAGTATTTGGGCTACATCCTGCTCGGTATGGAAGGTATTATCCATCAGTGATAGTACGATAAACAGTCCATAACAAAGCACAAAACCGATCACGCCATATAAAACAACCGTTTTAACAGTACCAGAGGATACCGGTTCGGAGGAACCTACAACATCTTCTACCGTCTTAACAGAACCCGCCTCAATAGACTCCACAATCAGCGCAGGCGCAACCTCCAGAATTTTTGCCGTAATCGCCTTTGCCATTTCCGGATCGCTATACCGAACCGTAACCTGCATAACAGGGGTCTCATTTACAGAAGACACCGAGATTTTTGCAGCAAGGCTGTTGCAGGTGTCCTTCAGGCCCAAAGCGTCAATGATCGGCTGCAGCACAGTACGGCTGCGAACAATGATGGCGCAAGTGTCAACCAGCTTCATAGAAGAAGCCAACTGATCAGATCCGATATTTTGACCGCTGCTGCCGCTGGCATTGACGATCATCTTTGCCTGCGCCTCATATACAGGGGCTGTAAGTACCTCGGCAACCAAAAAACCGAGCAATGCAAAAACCACTGTTGCCAAAACAATGTACTTCGCCTTCTTTTTCAGCACACGCAGCAGTTGGCTCAGATCCAATTCCATTGTATCTTTCATAGGGAAACTCCTTTTCCTTTTCTGTACGCACACAACGATAAGTATACATTATATTATACACTACAAAAGAAAAATGTCAACAAAAGACCGATTTCAACAGAACATTCCCCTCTGTTTAATTTTCTGCGCTTCCGTAAAGGGCGACGGTAAAGCGACGCAGCGCTTTATCCCGTTTTCTATATACACTGGAGCTTTCCAAACCAAGCTCGCTGCAAAGTCGCTCCACGCTCCCCTTTTCCGGACATATGTAAAACCTCTGTAACACCAATTTTTCCTCCCCGGATAGGGCGCCCAGCGCTCTGTCCATACAGGTCAGCCAGCTTTCCGCCTGCTCCAGCCGCCACCTAAGCTCCTGACGGTTCATCATATTATCTAAAATAGCCTCCTCCCAGCGACCGACACCGGACAGCACCACTGCCCCATCGGTACGGGCACTTCGCATCGCAGTAGCTGCTGCCTCCAGCCGTTTAATCTCCTGGGGAATATTGGTTACCGCCAGACGCATGGCATCATATTGCCTTAGTCTGTCCATCGCTTCATTTTTCCAGTTCATAATTCAGCCTCCTTCGTAGCTTCTTCCCAAATCGTTTTTACCCGGCAGGGCGCTTTGCACAAACCCTGCGCGCAGATGCAACCTTGACAGGGATCTCTTCGGATATAATCCCGCATATGGTCCGGATGGAGATACCGTCTTCCCCCAATGGAAATGCCAACAGGCACAGTCTGCTCCATCTTTTGCCGGGGGTATGTATGTATACGATCCCAACGTTTTATAAACCACTGCTGCCATCTACTGCAGTTCTTATTCTCACAAGTTGACGGATTGGGTACCTGGGCACAGCCCCTGCAAGGCTCCGGAAGGGCATATCCTGTATTCCTTTTCATCCCGCTCCCACCTTTCGCACGCTTCGCACAGCGATTGACCAAATCCGTAGATTTCCCTGCCGCATTTTACGCACCAGCCTACAGGCAGCGCCCCTTGTAAGTCCTCTCCGGGTCTGTAGGGCACAAGCCGCACCGGCCTGCGCCGCCCGGAACGCAAATAAATAACCTCTCTCCACACAAATACGCCTCCTTTTGTACTTGTTTGTATACTTATTTTCTATGTGTCTTTATTTTAGTACTTGATTAAGTACTTGTCAAGTAGTATGGCAAACTTTTGTTTGTTTTTATGTACTTATGCAAGTACTGCCGAGGCATTTTGTGCAGGTTGAACAAAGCAAAAAGCCCCTCCTGCTTTCGCAGGAGGGGAAATACACGATTTTTACTTCTCGATG
>JAZOVI010000018.1:0-9028 GCA_045658625.1 Faecousia sp. | reverse complement strand
GACAAGCAGGATACCCACATTGAACTGGGCTACGCCTTCCACCCGGACTACCATAACAAAGGCTACGCCACAGAGGTCCTCATCGCCTGCATCGAAACCCTTTTGTCTCTCGGCTATCCCGCTGTCCGCACCGGCGCATTCCCCGAAAATACCGCCAGCCTCCGGGTGATGGAAAAAGCGGGAATGACCCGCTTAGAGGAGACGGAAGATGTCGAATACAGAGGAAAAATCCACCGCTGCATTCTTTACCAACGATTTCACAAAAATATTCCCGAAAACACAACAATTTGTTTATAGAAAATTCACATTATTTGGATATACTCAGTAAAACACCAATTTTTAATAGGGAGTAAAACTATGTTAGAGCTGTCAAAAATCACGAAAGTTTATTCCTCCGGGGAACTCCGTGTGGATGCCCTCCGGGGTGTGGATATGGCTTTCCGAAGCGCGGAATTTGTGTCCATTTTAGGCCCCTCCGGCTGTGGCAAAACCACCCTGCTGAACATTATCGGCGGTCTGGACCGGTACACCGAGGGAGACCTGAAAATCAACGGCAAATCCACCAAAGAATTCCGCGATCGGGATTGGGATACCTACCGCAACCACCCCGTGGGCTTCGTATTCCAAAGCTACAACCTGATCCCCCACCAGTCCGTTCTGCAGAACGTGGAGCTGGCGCTGACCCTCTCCGGCGTCTCCAAACGGGAGCGCCGCCAGCGGGCAAAGGAAGCCCTCCAGCGGGTAGGCCTGGGCGATCAGCTTCGGAAAAAGCCCAGCGAAATGTCCGGCGGACAGATGCAGCGAGTGGCCATCGCCCGTGCCATTGTCAATAACCCCGATATTGTCCTGGCCGACGAGCCTACCGGCGCATTGGACACAGAAACCAGCGTGCAGGTTATGGAAATTCTCAAGGAGATCGCCAAGGACCGTCTTGTGGTAATGGTAACCCACAACCCGGAGCTTGCCGAGACCTACTCCACCCGTATTATCCGTATGGTGGACGGCAGGGTCATCAGCGACACTATGCCCCTCACCACCGAAGAGATCAAACAAGAAAAAACCCAAGAAAAGGATAGAGCGGAAGCGGAAAAGCGGCAGAAAAAGCCCTCTATGTCCCTCTTCACCGCCTTTGGTCTCTCCCTTAAAAACCTGTTCACCAAAAAAGGCCGGACGATGCTTACCTCCTTTGCCGGCTCTATCGGCATTATCGGCATTGCCCTCATTTATGCCGTTTCCCAAGGCGCAACCGCCTACATTAACACCGTTCAGGAGGACACCCTCTCTGCCTACCCCCTGACTCTGCAGGCGCAAACTATGGACCTTTCGTCGCTTATGGAGACCTTCATCGGAAACGCCCAGTCTATGGGGGAACACGAAAACGATGCGGTCTACCAAAAGGCAATGGTCTATCACCTGGTCAATGCGCTGGCCTCGGTGGAGACCAGCAAAAACGACCTTGCCGCCTTCAAAAAGCACATTGAACAGGCCATTGCAAATGGCGACACCTCCATTTCTAACGCCCTTACCGGCATTGGCTACCGCTATAACCTGGATCTGCTGGTCTACACGGAAAATGTGGACGGTGAGATCATCCACTCCGACTCCCAGAGCCTTATGCAGGATATGCTCCTGGAGGTTTTCGGAATGGAGCTTGGCTCTATGGTCTCCCTTTCCGGCAGTTCTATGATGGGAATGGGCGGAATGGGCGCGGTTACCTGGTCTGAAATTCTCCCCGGAAATGACGGCGCGCCGGTCAACGATGTTGTTAAAAAGCAGTACGATATGATTTACGGCTCCTGGCCCTCCGCTTATAACGAGGTCGTGCTGATTTTGGACGAGAACAACGAGCTGGACGATATGGCGCTGTACGCCCTGGGTCTTAAATCCGAGGAAGAGATCCGGGATTTGATGAACGCCGCAATGAACAAGACCGAGCTGGAATACGAGCACAAAAGCTGGAGCTATGAGGAGATCTGCGCAATGGATTTCCGGATCATTCTCAACACCTCCTGCTTTGCCAAGGACGAAGGCAGCGGTCTGTATTTCGACCTGCGGGACACCTCCGCCGGTCTCAAATACCTCTACGATAACGGCATTCCCCTGAAGGTCAGCGGCATTATCCGCCCCAACGAAGATGCTTCCGCCACTATGCTGGACGGCTCTATTGCCTACACCCATCAGTTAACCCAGCACGTGGTAGAGGAAATCCGGAAAGACGACGTGATTCGTGATCAGCTTGCCTCCCCCGATGTGGATATTTTCACCGGCCTCCCCTTCCCGGAAAATGTCAGCAATATGACAGACGAAGAAAAGGAAACCGCCTTCCGGGAATATATCGGTTTGCTGGACGAAAAGGGCAAGGCACACGCCTATGTAACGATTATGTCCATCCCCAAGGATGCAGAGGTAGAAGCCTTTGTAAAAGCCCAGCTTGCTTCCTCCGGCGGCAGAGAGCAGATGGAAAAAATTATGGTTCAGGTTCTTGCCTCCCAGACCGGTATGGGCGAGAGTGAGATTGCCGGCTATATCGGCGCTATGAGCGACGAAGAGATTGAAGAAATGTACGCCATGGTGCTCACCGAGCAATATAAGGCAATGTACGCTGCCCGGGTACAAGGCCAGCTTGCCTCCGTTTCCCAGGCCCAAAAAGCTGTGTTGCTTACCCAGCTTGTGGACGGCTTTACCGCCGCAGACTGCGCTCGGTATTATGAGCACGTGCTGATCTTCTCCGAGAATAGCTTGGAAGGCAACCTGCGCAAACTTGGCTATGTAGACCTGAACGACCCCGCCTCTATCAGTCTCTACGCCTCCTCCTTTGAAAACAAGGATGTCATCGAGGCTTTCATTGCCGATTATAACAGTAATGTAGAAGAGCTGTCCGAGATCCGTTACACCGACTATGTGGGCATTATGATGTCCTCCATCACCACCATTATTGACGCTATCACCTATGTGCTGATCTCCTTTGTGGCGGTGAGCCTGGTAGTATCTTCCATTATGATCGGTGTGATTACCCTGATTTCCGTCCAGGAACGGACAAAGGAAATCGGTATTCTTAGAGCTATCGGCGCTTCCAAACGGAATGTTTCCAGTATGTTCACCGCAGAAACGGTGATCATCGGCTTTGTTTCCGGTTTCTTGGGTGTAATGGTAACCTATCTTCTGTGTATCCCCATCAATCTGATTCTTACCGCCGTTACCGGCATCCCCAACCTCCGGGCAATGCTCCCCACCGAGGTTGCCATCCTGCTGATTTTCATCAGCATGTTCCTGACCCTGATTGCCGGTGTAATCCCCTCCCGCAGCGCCGCCCGGAAAGACCCCGTGGTAGCCCTGAGAACAGAATAAATTCCCATTTAGCCCCCTCTAACGAGGGGGCTTTTTTCTGCTTTCTCCCACCCATTCCCTCTTGCAATATTCTTAAGGATATGTTACAATATTATTAAGCGCAATTAGAAAAAGAGAAAAAAGGAGAAAAATCATGGCGTTTTTCGAAGACATCCTGCGCCTTTTTAAGTCAGAAATGACCCAACCTCAACCCTACGGCCTTTTTCACCTTACTTGGTTTGCATTTTCCATTCTGGCAGGCATCCTGCTTTGCATAACCCATAAAAAAGGAGACGGCAAGCGTGTCCGCCGCGCCGTCCTGATAACAGCCATTATCGTAACCCTTTTGGAAATCTACAAGCAGATTACCTTCAGCTTTAATATTGGAGACGAAGGGATTACCTTCAGCTATCCATGGTACGCCTTCCCCTGGCAGTTCTGCTCCACTCCCCTGTATGTGGGTCTCATCGCCGGTTTCACCAAAAAAGGACTTATTCACCGGATGGCCAACGCCTACCTTGCTACTTACGCCCTGTTTGCCGGCGCTGCGGTTATGTTCATTCCTACCGATGTTTTTACCATATACACCGGTATTAACATTCAAACTATGGTCTGCCACGGCTCTATGATTACCATTGCCATTTACCTATTGGGTTCCGGCTATGTACAGGCAAATTGGAGATCTCTCCTGCGAGCTATGACCGTATTCAGCTTCACCGTAGGTATTGCTATGATTCTAAACGAGGTCGCCTACCAAACCGGTTTGACAGAGAACCACTATTTCAATATGTTCTACATCAGCCCCCACTGCGACCCTCACCTGCCTATCTATGGCGATATCCAGCGGGCGCTCCCCTATCCAGCAGAGCTGGCGGTCTACACTGCAGGCTTCTCCGGCGCCGCAGGCATCATCCTGCTTGCCACCCACGGCCTCAAAAAACTATCCCACAGAAAAGTAAAAACAGCCGCATAAACCTCACCCGTCAAAAATCAAAGATTTTTGCCACCCTCCCCTTTGGGGAGGGTTATTTTTACCTTCCCCTTTGGGGAAGGTGGCATTTGTGAGGAACGAGCAAATGACGGATGAGGTTAATTAAAATCCGTCCGCTTGCGGACACCTTAACTGTCAATTGTCAACTGTCCATTGTCAATTAAAAACCCCGGATGTTACCATCCGGGGTTTTTCTTATTTAAGTAAAGTCAGCAGTGTCTTATAGGCATTTTCCCACGCATCACTATGGTGAGGCTCCCACATTTCCACAGCTTCGGAGTTTTTCACCACCCGGCGGAGATCCGCAAGGTCACAAATATCGCCCAAAGCCATCGCCTGGGTAAGCAAATTGCCCATAGCTGCGCCCTCGATAGGACCGGTAACCACAGGTCTGTTCAGCGCGTCCGCCACCATCTGATTGAGCATCCGGTTTTGGATACCGCCGCCTACGATGTTGAGAGAGTCAATCTTCTCGCCCTTGACCTGCTCTAAGTTTTCCAGAGCATTGCGATACTTCAGCGCCAGGGACTCGTAAACACACCGGGCCACCTCACCGATGGTCTCGGGTACAGGCTGGTTTGTCCGGGCGCAGTAATCCTTGATTTTCTGCTCCATATCGCCACCGGCGTAGAACTCCGGCGCATCGGTATCAATGATGGAGCGCAGAGGCTCTGCCTGACCGGCAAGCCAGGTTACATCGTTCCAAGTAAGGTTATGACCTGCCTTGATCCAATCCCGACGGCACTCCTGAATGATCCACATACCTACGATATTCCGCAGAGGACGGAAGCCGCCCTGGATGGTTCCTTCATTGGAGAAACCTGCCTTCTGCGCCTCTAAGCGCAGGTCAGGAACATCGGTCTCAACACCGAACAAGCTCCAAGTACCGGAAGAGCAGAACGCAAAGCTGCCGCTGCCGGGGATGGCCGCTACAGCTGACGCAGTATCGTGTCCACCTACCGCCACAAAGGCCGCAGGATTGACACCCAGCTCCTGACACAGCTCAGGTCTTAGATGACCGCGAATCGTGCCGGTCTTGTCAATCTTTGTAAAGATTTTTTCCGGCAAACCCAGCGCGCGGATGGTCTCCCAATCCCAATCCTTGGTGGTGGGATTATACAGCTGGGTGGTGGTAGCAATGGTATACTCTGAGCCGATGGCGCTGGTGAGGAAATAACCCAGCAGGTCCGGCATCAGGAGCATGGTTTCCGCATTCTCCAGCGCCACATCTCCCTCTCGCTTCCGGCGGTAGAGCTGATAGAGGGTATTGAAAGTCAAACCCGTATCAATGCCGCTGCGGCTATAGAGCACCTCGTCAGGGATGATTTCCTTAACGGCATCAATGTCCTCCTGGACGCCCAGCCGGTAAGACCGGGGCATAGCCACCAGATGACCGTTCTTGTCCAGCAAACCGTAGTCCACGCCCCAGGTATCAATACCAAAGGAATCCAGGTCGCCATAGCCACCCTGGACGAAGGCCTGCAGACCCTTCTTCAGGTTATCAAAGAGGTACGGCAAATCCCAGTAGAACACGCCGTTCATCTCAATATAGTGATTTTCAAACCGGTGCAGCTCTGTCATCTTGACGGTATCGCCGTCAAACTGGCCAAGAATCGCCCGGCCGTTGCTGGCACCCAAATCGAACGCCAGCAAATTCCTCTTACATTTCATAGCAGCACCTTGAAGGGCTTACAGGGACTTTGCGTTAGCCAGCAGGTACTTCTCAGCCTCGGGGCACCACAGGTCGTTGTTAGCCTTGCAGAGGCGGTCCAGCTCAGCAAACAGAGGATCGGTCTTGCCCTTCTCCTCAAACTCGGAGATAGCGGTCAGAGGCAGGGCGATCTGGGTGTAGATCAGCTTCTTGCCGCCGGGAATCTTGGGCAGGTTCAAGGTAGTGTCGATAACAGCGTTCAGGCCACCGATGTGGGTAACCAGAGCGGAGGGATTGAGCTTGCCGGCATTCATCATTGCGATAGCTTCCTGCATATCGTTGGTGTTACCGCCGGAAGTGCCAACCACGTGGGTGTACAGGTAGTGAACATTATACCAGTTGAAGGGAGCCTTGAACTGGGAGTCGGTAGGACCTGCAAAGAAGTTCAGGCAGCCATCATAGCCCAGAATATCGTCAGCCTGCTCGATAACAGGCTTAACGGGAGCGAAGCAAACAACATCGTCGTAGCCGGTGCCGCCGGTAAGAGAGCGCAGGTACTCAGTAGCGTTCTCCATACGGGTGTTGACATAGTGCAGCTCGATGCCGTACTTAGCAGCCTCTTCTACGGTGTAGATAGAAGCAGCGCGGGTAAGTCTTGCCTCGTCAATATCGGTGATAACCAGCAGGCTGGGACGACGATCGCAGTGGATAGCATAGTCAATAGCAGCCAGACCCATAGGACCAACGGAAGCCAGCAGGCACATCTTGCCGCCCTCCTTAATGCCCATCTCGTGGACATAAGAGCCGGCCTTGGTGTGGTACATTGCGTGGAAAGTGCCGATAACGCAGCTGAGGGGTTCTGCCAGAGAGCCGTAGTAGTAGGTATCGGAGTTGTAAGGCAGCAGGCAGTTTTCCAGCAGGGTCTCAATGGGCACGTTGCCGTACTGGGCATCGCCGCCGCAGAACTCGTAGGAGTAGCCGGGAGCCATCTGAGAGCCCTTGTGGAAGTGAGCGGGCTGAATAACGAACTTGTCGCCTACATTGTACTTGTGCTTCCAGTTTTCACCGACTTCCACAATATCACCGCAGAACTCGTGGCCTACGATGGTGGGAGTCAGGTCGCAGCGGTCGGGAACACGCTTGTGGTCGCCGCCTTCGATAGCAGCCTTATAGCTGGACATGCACAAACTATCGGAGACCACCCGGATGCGGACACCGTCAGGGCCAATCTCGGGGAGCTGGACATCGTCAAGTCTCAGGTCCATCTTGCCATGGATACGAACAGCCTTAGTATTCATAATAAAATTCCTCCAATTAAAGAAATATAGTTTACTGTTTTTCGTGCTCGATGAGCTTCCAGGTTGCTTCGATGAGGTTTGCGAACTTGGGATCCTCCATCGCCCGGATAATGAAGCTCTGCCGGGGGGTATTGATGTCCTCGCCGGAGATTTCGAACATACCGTACTGCCGGCACAGACCGCGGAGGCGGTCCAGCTGTGCGGGTGTGTTCCGGGTGGGCATATAAGTAACCGCCTTTACGCCCTCTTCCTCCAGGCACAGGAATACATCCTCAAGATAATCGTCCTCAAACTTCTGAGCCTTCTTGTCGCCGGTAACGGAGTCGCCCACGTCGCCGAGATATGCGTAGCACAGATAAGCATCTACCTCACGGCAGAGAGCCACTACATCAGGCAGCTTGGGGCACTCGTCGGTGGCGGGAATGAAGATCTGGGGAACAAATGCGCCCTTGAGGATACCCAGCAGGTCGTAAGCATAGAAAGGATATTCCATATCCATCATCTGGACTTTCTGCTTCTCAGACAGGCTCAGACCCATCTGGGAGAGCTTTTCGATCATAGCCTCTCCTCTGCCAACCTCGTTCATCAGCCGCATAGCCAGAGCATACATCAAATGCCGCTCTGTAACACCGCCCTCCTCGGCTGCCATAGACAGGGGCAGAACATCCCGGTCATAGTCCATATCCAGGTTCAGCAGTTCGTTGATTTTTGCTACCATCTTCCGATTGCGCTCGTTACGAGCCTGGCGGTAAGGACGGAAGAACTCGGTCAGTCGATCGATCTTATCGTGAGGTACGGATTGGATGGTCATATAGCTGACGCCTTCCTGATCCGGGTTATTGGTACGGCGACCCTCCAGACGGGTGCCTTCCATAGAAACGCGGGTTTCCATACCGATGGTAACAGGAATACCGATCAGCTTTGCCGCTTCCAAAAATTCCTCTGCACCGGAAATGGAATCGTGGTCGATAATACCGGCGGTGCAAAGTCCCTCCATCCGGGCAGCATAGACCGCAGCCGTGGGAGAATAGGGAGAGAAAGAATAGGTGGTATGAATGTGATTATTGATATAGGCATCTACCATAGGGGGAAACTGGGTCTGGGGCAAAATTTTTGCCAAATTTGCCAGTCTTTCCTCTTTGGTAGGTGCGTTGAGCAATTCTAAAACAGATTGTTCAATCATAAAAAACCTCTTAGTTCAGCATGACCTGGCCGCCGGTTACGGGGATAGCCTGGCCGGTCTCGTACTTCTGCTCTACGCAGTACATAACAGCGCGGGCAACGTCAATGGGCAGACAGCCGCGGTTCATAGGAACCTTGGACTCGTAGAAACGGCGAACATCTTCCACAGTCTTGGCGCCGGGAACCTTGCCTGCGTTCAGGTACTGTACAAACAGACCGCGCTCAGGGTCGGACCACAGAGGACCGTCCAGGTAATTGCCGGGGCAGATGGCATTGACCTTGATGTTGTAAGCGCACAGCTCCAGGGCAAAGGACTGTACCAGGCCGATACCGCCGAACTTAGAACCGGCGTAAGCAAAGTTCTTGTTAGAGCCCTCCAGGCCGGTCTTGGAGGAGATGGTGATAATATCATAGCTTGCGGTGGGGTCAGCCTCGTGCTGCGCCTCCATCACGATGGCGGCATACTTGCAGGTGAGGAACAGACCGGTATAGTTGATAGCGGTAACGAAGTCGAAATCCTTCTTTTCAAACTCCGCGATAGGGCCGGAGCGGACAACACCGGCGTTGGCAACCATAATA
>JAZOVI010000017.1:0-13519 GCA_045658625.1 Faecousia sp. | reverse complement strand
CTAATACATAAAGCCCGGCTTGTCCGGGCTTTTCCTAACTCTCTCAAACCCTTCCCCTCTGGGGAAGGTGGCCGAGCATAGCGAGGTCGGATGAGGTATTATGAAACATAACAAAAAGCTTACTTCTCTCGCTCAAACCCTCCGCAAGCAAATGACGAAGGAAGAACAGCAGTTATGGTATCGGTATCTGCGTGAATATCCGGTACAATTCCGCCGCCAAGTTACCTGTGGGCAATACATCTTGGATTTCTACTGTGCCAAAGCAAAGCTTGCCATAGAACTGGACGGCTCACAGCACTACGAACCGGAAGCTGCAGAAGAGGATACCATCCGCACCCAATATTTGGAATCCCTGGGCATTATGGTACTTAGATTTCCAAACAACGCAATATGGGATAACCTACGCGGCGTATGCGAGCAAATTGATGTTGCAGTAAATGAAAGGCTGTAAACCTCACCCGTCAAAAATCGCAGATTTTTGACACCCTCCCCAAAGGGGAGGGGTATTCCCCTTTTTTTGAGAGTCTTAGGAAGAGCCCGCACCCGGCACTCCAATTGTCCGCTTGCGGACACCATAATTGTCAACTGTCCATTGTCAATTGTCAATTATTAACCCCCATCAACAACCCTGAAAAGGGATTCATCAGAAAGGATGATAAAACAAATGCAGAAAAGAAAAGGTTTTACCACGGTTGAGCTTGTGATCGTTATCGCGGTCATTGCCATCCTGGCCACCGCCCTGATCCCCACCTTCGGCGGCCTGATCAAAAGTGCCAACCTCACCACCGACAAGCAGACGGCTAACGCGTTAACCACGCTTACCACCATGTACGCAATGGAGCATGGTATCAATAGCGAAAGCGATCTTGCTGATGCCATTAACGAAGGCATGGGCGAAAATTACTATCAAAACCTGCAAGCCAAGAGCGCCCAGTACGGCTACTGCTTCTGGTACGACTACGACAGCTACCGCGTCCACTTAGGTACTGTTGAAGAAATTTCTAAACTTCCCCGCGCCTATTCCCCCAATGGCGTCCGCCTCGGCTCCGCCGGCAGCTCCAGCGGCACCTTCGCAGCTGGCCTGCGTACCGACCTGGTTGCAGGTTTCTTCTTGATGGGCCAAAAGGACAGCAACGAGCTGTTGGAGTTGGTTATCAATCTGGAGAATGCTTCTCTGGAGACTTACCAGTCTGCTCACAAGGCTGTCACCAATTTTAATTCCGATGACCCCTTCCTATCTGGTGCAGTTGCTCAACTGGCAGAAAACCTAAAAACCACCTTGATCCACAATGACTTTGCCCGAATTGTTCCCTCCGGCGAAGTTGAAGCCATCCACATCCCCCTGAGTGTACAAGTTCTCAACCGTACAACCACTATGCAGTTTAACGGCGAGAGCGTAACAGACGAAGTTACCTGTCCTGAAATCGTTGCAATCGTTTACCTTCCTAACGGTGTATCAGCACAGCTCGGAGCTTTGAATTATCTGGCTGCTGGTTCTGCCGTTAACATCAATGCCTCCTATGGTGAAATGAAAGATCTTATTGATCTCGACGCAATCAAAGCTGATGTTCAGGTCCACACCAACGATGGCAGCACTTATAAGCAGTTAGATGGCGCATGGGTTAATGCAATTACCGGCACCGTTTTGGATGATTGCGCCAATTCTATTCTTCTGGGTAGCTTTGCAGTTAATATTCCCACCGGCGATGGTTATGTGTTCCCCGGTAAGGATGGCGCTGCTGGCACAATCTACGTTTCTCAGGATCTCAAGAACTTTAGCTTGACCGCAAACTCCTTTATGGACACAAACAACGCAGCGTTCCCCGAAAGCGGCTTGAGCCTTGTACAGTGGTCTTTTGACGGCAACTCAATGCAGAGTGGCTCTGTACTATCCTGCTCTATGCCCCATACCAATGGCAGTTCCGTAACCGTTGAGGCAAATGGTGTTAAGTACACCTACACTGTCAAGACTTTTGCAGCAGAAACCTTCGGTATTTACAGCCTGGGCGGCGCTACAAGCATTGATTACTTCCTGGATTACACCCCCGGTAAAAATCAGGATTGGACAATTGTTCCACAGTTTGGTTGCACCGACGGCCTGCTGAATGGCCTGATCAACCTGGACACCACCGTTTCTATCGTTGCAGATTCTGACAGCTCCTTTGATGATATGTTCACCATCACTGCAAATGGTAAGCTGCAGTTTAATGGTGCCCAGAATCCCGAAATCTCCGGCGACCAGTCTGGTAAATTAACTTTGAAGAGCAGAGGTTTGACCACCACTGTTAACCTTACTTTGGTCGACGAAAGCAACGCTGTTTTCTATGTTGCAGATAGAGCTGATACCCAAAAGAATTATGGTTTCACCTTTACTGTAGGTACAGTAAACGCTATTCCTCTGGAGTATCTGTTCGATGCCCCCGACACCTCTAATGGCACCGTGGTTGTTACCACTAACAGAGGCGGTGAGCCGATAGAAATCACTGCTAATACCAACTATAGCGAACAGGTCTTAGATCTATCCGGTATATTCGCTGACGGCGGCCAAGAGATGACTATCAAGCTCACTATGAAGTATAAGGAAGGCGATCCTTGCGCACGAACATTGTCTTTGCGCGTCATCAACGGCGCCCATAATGTAACCAACGCAGCCCAATGGATGGCCGTTCCCTCAAACACCAGCATTGCCATTCTCAACGGGTTCGAAATTGACTTTAAGGAACAAGAACCAGAAAAAGATTGTGAAGGCAATGTTGTAACCCCTGGGCTTACAACTCAGGACGGGACTGCTCTTGATGGTACTTATGTGAAGAATCTTGGCCAAGCATCGCTCTACGGCAACTTCCAGAGAATTGATGTATCTTATTTCATGGTATTTAAAGGCGCCATTAACTACTTTATCCGGACCGAAGGTACCAGTAACAATATCAGCTCCATAGAGCAACTTATTTTGAACGGCCCTGATTACGGCGATGTTGTTTCTATTACTGGTGTTCAGGAATTGCTTGGCAGTGATCTGGGTGATGCAGTTAACAAAGGTACCCATGTTGCTGCTGTCCAAGTTACCGGTACAACCATCATTACAGATTCTTTTATCTCTGGTTTCCGTGCTCCTGTTAGTTCGGAGGGCAGTACATCATTAACGATTAAGAACACTACCCTTAACCGTGGTAACTACGCAAACCTTGATATAGCAAAAGCTTCTACTATTTATCTCGATAATGTTACTACCATCCAATATCATGGAAAATCCGATAATATTGGCGCAAGTATTGCATTCAAGTATAACTCCGCAAAAAGCACACTTATAGCTAATAATTTAACTCAGCACAATTACTACACCCAGAGTGACATTAAAAATATTTGTAACTCAATAGCAAGCGTTCTTCCCGCTGTCCCAATCAGCATTCCCTTGGAAAATGCAGATTTCGAAAAAGTAGGCGACCTTGTGCATACAATTAATACGAACCAAACTAACTCTGTATATTATAATATGGGTATAATTGAGATCGGACTAAATATTTCCGTCCTTGGCAAGGAGGCCATTGGCACACCTACTGTCGATATCACCATCAACGGTTGTACCACTGCTGACCGTATTAATAAAAACATCACCGGTTTAGGCAGTGCTAGCGTAAAAGCTACCGGCTTAACATCCTGCGCTACCTGCAATCATACTCTCCCCTCCACAGATGTAGAAGACCACATTGATAATTTCTTGGCTGCACGTTGATTTCTTCTTAACGTACAGCAAATAGCGCGATGCAGTATATTTCTATCCGCACCCGTTTTTCGGGTGCGGATAATACAAAGAAGGAGAATTTCATGAGCAGAAGGTATAAAAAATATTCTTATAACCAGGGTGCTAAAATAAAGAAAATAATTTTATGCGTTATTATAGCTATTTTAGTAGTATCCGCAGCGGTAGTGGCCTTTATGCTGCTGGACACCAATAATGATACAAATGGAGAGACTACCTTTACCATTCAGTCACCTCCGGAAAAGACCACATACTATGTGGGTGAAAATCCCTCTTGGTATGGTATGAAGCTAATGATTGTTACTGGTGATGGGAATACTGTGACATTTGGTCCTGAAAGCTGTACCATCACTGGCTTTGACAGCTCCAAACCTGCCCAAAATCAGATAATTACAGTCTCCTATAAAAATTACTCCGCTACTTTCACCATTAGTATTCTGGATGACGTGCCGGGAGATTTCCAGCCCAGCGGTTTATTTAAGAGCATGACTCTTAAATCTATGCCTAAGACCCAGTATAAGGTGAACGATTGGCTCAGTGTTAAAGGTGGCATTCTGCTACTGGAGTATGACGATGGTACCACCAAAGAAATTGAGCTAACCTATGATATGATAGATAATTTCACCACCGAAAAGCCCGGCACCTACACAGTTACCGTTATGTATATGGAGGACGGTCACCGCACTACTGTCACCTATGACATCACCGTCACCGAGTAATTTCTTGTTGTGTTTGTCTGAAAGGATAACTTTATGAATACTCTTATTCGCGAAGTGGCAGAAGCCGGACTGGCTATGACTTTCTACAGCTATATAAATACTGCCGCCAGTGTCATTGCTATTCTTTTCAGTCTCTGGCATGGCAAAAAGCTCGGTATTCCTTTTTGGAAAATGCTTATCATTCTTTTTGTGATTGAAAGATGTATGGGCGTAACACAAGGTTTTATTCATACAGTCTTAAACGCAATCAAAGAATCGAATATTTTTGGAATTGAAACGGCAGTTAACAGCATCGTAAGACTTTTCCTTTTCCTGCCGTTGTTCGCAATCCCGGTTGCGTGGATATTGCGGCTGAAATGGAGCCATGTCTGTGATGCTATTGCACTTTTCCCCTTGGGAACAAGTGCACTTGGGCAGCTCGCCTGTATTTTCCCCGGTTGTTGCCGTGGATATGAGGTTTCATGTGGTATTTATAATATCAAAACAGGATTGTATCACTTTCCCGTGCAGATATTAGAAACCATTTTGACCCTTGCAATTTTCGTATATTTGGTTTATATGCTAAAGCGCAAAGCATATTCTTCTGATGGCTTGCTCTATCCGAGAATGATAATATTGTATGGTATTATGCGATTTATCTGTGAAGCATTGCGTGATAACGAGAAGATATTCCTCGGTTGTTCTGCTGTTGCTATTCATGCTCTGGCAATGTTTGTTATTGGTAGTGTTATTCTATACTTAGAAACGCGGCCCAAACCAATTCCTCAGGAAACCGAACAGAATTCCGATGAAGAACCTGCTTCAGAGGCAGAACCAGGTATCACCGTTACTAACTAATATTTCCCCCGCCCTCCCGGATGGGAGGGCGAAATCCTTTCCCATTTTGTATATAAAACATCAAAAGAGAGGTTTCGTTATGCAATATGTGCTTTCTATTCTCTGCATACTGTTAGCAATCGTTGTTTTGGCTGTAGGCGTTGTCTGTATTTATTCCTTCACCTATCAAGTGCCGGAACAGGCCGCCAAAATTGAGAACAACACCGGGCTTGTGCAAGCCAGCGGCAGAGCCTTATACGATGCCAACGGCGATATTTTGCAGCTGATTGGCGTCAATGCCGGTCAGATTCTCCTGCAGGAGGGCTGGATGAGCCCCTTTGCCACCGAAGCTCTTAAAAACGAGGACGGCTCCTATGTCAAAGACGATGGTGACAACATCCAGTACCCGGAATTTACCGAGGCAGAATTCCGGGAAGCCCTGAAATCCAACCCCAATCTCGCCGCTTACGACCTTGACGAGCTGCTGAAAATCTACTGGGATTGCTTTATGACGGAAGAGGATTTCCGAATCATTAAGGAAGACCTAAAGCTCAACACCATCCGTCTGCCCTTCTATTACCTGAATATCCTCAACGAGGACCTGACACCCAAGGCAGAAGAGGAAGCCTTTGCTTACCTGGATTGGTTTATTTCTCAGGCGGCGAAATATGAACTCTATATCGTTTTGGATCTCCACGGCGCGCCCGGCAGCCAGAGTGGCTACGAACATGCCGGTGAGCCGGGACACACTGCCGGTCTTTGGACTAGCGAGGAAAATATGGCCGCCACCGTTCTCCTTTGGGATATGGTTTCCGAGCATTACTCCAACACCCGCCCCGATTTGGGCAAGTGGATTGCCACCTATGATCTCCTCAACGAGCCTACCGAAACCTTTGAGGGCTTTACCACCAAGGTTTGCTGGGATTTCTATGACCGTGTTTATGATACCATTCGGGCAAACGGCGACCGGCATGTGATTACCATGTGTGGCTGCTGGGATACTGTCAATCTCCCCAATCCCAAGGACTACGGCTGGGAGAATGTACAGTATCAGTACCACTGGTATAACTGGCTCCACGAGACCATTCCTTTCTCCTTGTACCTAATTTACAAGGATGCAGCCAATATGCTGGCCGATTACGATGTGCCTGTACTCATTGGTGAGTTTACCTTCTTTGAGAACAAGGACGCTTGGAAGCAAGCCCTTTCCACCTTCGATGAGCGGTACTTCTCCTGGACCGTTTGGAACTACAAGACCGTCGTTACCGGCTGGTGGGATTCTTCTTGGGGCGTTTACACCTGCCAGCTGAAGTTCATCACCGAAAACGAGGATATTAAGTGCAATCCCGCCACCTGCACCTACGAAGAATATGTAGCCACCTGTGAAAAAACCAAGACAGAAAACTGCGCCACCGGCACACTGTACGAAGTTTTGAAAGAATACACCAAAAATAAATAATAAGAGCAGCGGACTTATCGTCCGCTGCTTTTCAGTCTTTCTTATAGGGAGGGTCTGCTACATACACGCCCTCTAATTTCTGCATTGTCCGGGAGACGGCATCCCCGGAATTTTTCCAGTCCGCCGAGGCATTGCGGTAGTCGAATTTCGCCACAAACCAATCAAGGTCTTCTTTGACCCGGGTGAGATTTTCTTCCGTTACTCGGAATGCCGTAGAATAAAACCACTCCCTTTGGGCGTTTGGCAGGTTTTTCTCCGCATACTGCAAAAGCTTCGGGAAATGGCGCAGGCAGAAGCCCTTGCTGTTCTCTACACGCGCTCTAAATTCCGGGTCTTTTACCATATAGAAAAAGGTGGAGTAATATCGGTCCATATGGCACTCCATCTGCTGGCAAATGAGGCACTCCCCTGCCTGCTTTTCAAGTCTTTTCCAGTAAGGCTCTGCAGCAGGCGCTTTGCTACCAAAAATGCTCCGCTTCGCAGGCATTGCAAAGCTTTCCATCTCCGCCCGGAATGCTTTCAAAAGCCCTGCATAATGGGTCTGTAGGATCAGGGCGTTGCCTAAGGCATTGCCGTAATCGTAGAGCTTTTTTATATGTACCGGGCAGAAGCCGGTTTTGTCTGTCTCCGCCCGGGATTCAGGCTCCATATAACTGGCGCTGTTGCCAACAACACTTCGGATCGCGCTTTGCTCCGCCTCTCGCTCCAGATAGCAAAAGGGACACTCGTCGTCAGCCATAAATGCATCGTTAATGGGAATCGTGTAAATCCGTTCCCGCATACACATCCCTCCTTTTTTATTTTAGTATATCAAAAATTCCCTAAAATGCAAGTATCCGGTCCCCGAAACCGGAGACCGGAAGCCTTTACTTGCCGATTGCAAAGAAATCTGTGGGATTGACTGAGATATCGTTCAGGGTAACGCTAAAATGAAGATGGTGGCCGATGGCAGCCTCCAAAAGGGCAGTTTCTCCTACCGTACCAATAGCCTGACCCATTTTTACCACATCGCCGGGCTTTACGGAAACTTCGTCAGCCAGGCAAGAATAGTAGGTGGTATAGCCGTCCTCATGGCGGACGACGACGGTTTTGCCCATAGTGTCATCGTCATAAACGGTGTACACCGTACCGTCAGCGGCAGCGCAGACTGTCGTACCGGCTTCTGCCGCAATATCAATGCCGTCGTGGGTGCGCCAGTCCCTGGTGGTGGGGTTATAGGTGAGACAGTCCATTGCGTAGTCCACTACCTTTTCGCCCGTCAGAGGGGACGCTGTGGCCGTCAGGCCCTTCTTAGGGTTATTCGGTGTAGTTGGCTTGATTGTAGGATCATCGCTACCGGGCAAAGTTTCGCCGGGTCTTTCATTAGGGTTTGTGTTAATAGCAGGAACATCGCCGGGGTCTACATCACTTACATTTTGATAGTACAAATAGCCGGAAATCCCGATGGCAATTGCGCACAGGATCAGGGCTATGTAGTAGCCCTTACCGTTCAGCGCTTCGCTAAATTTTTTATTTTGCATTTTTTAGCACCTCCGAAGACCATTATTGCCACTTTCTGCATTTCTAAACCATTGCAGTAAAATTTTTCCCTGCCTCGTAAACAGGGATTTTTATTGACAAAACCCCTGTTGCAATGTATAGTCATAATTGTATAAATCTACACAAAAATACAGAAAGAAATGGGGGAGGATACATGTCCAAAGAACTCATTCGACTCCAAGACCTCACGATGGAGTTCGACGGGGAACGGATACTTGATGGTATCAATCTCTATATCAACGACCACGAATTTCTCACGCTGCTGGGCCCGTCCGGTTGCGGCAAGACCACCACTTTACGGCTGATTGGCGGATTTTTGACGCCTACCTCCGGCGAAGTGCTTTTTGACGGTCAACGCACCAACGACGTACCGCCCTACAAACGGCAGGTCAATACGATTTTCCAGCGTTATGCCCTGTTCCCTCACCTGGATGTTTATGATAACATCGCTTTCGGTTTGCGGGTAGCTAAGCTGTCCAAAGCCGAAATTCAGGAGCGAGTAACAGAGATGCTGGCGATTGTCGGTCTGAAGGGTTACGAGCATCGCCGGATTGACAATCTTTCCGGCGGTCAACAGCAGCGTGTTGCCATAGCCCGCGCACTGGTCAACCGACCCAAGGTTCTGCTTTTAGACGAACCTTTGGCTGCCCTTGACCTACGGCTTCGCAAGGATATGCAGAACGAATTGAAGCGTATCCAGCAGGCGATGGGCATCACCTTTGTTTACGTTACTCACGACCAGGAGGAAGCCCTTTCTATGTCCGATACCGTTGTGGTTATGGACAAAGGCCGCATCCAGCAAATCGGCAAGCCCGAGGATATTTATAACGAGCCGAAAAACGCCTTCGTAGCAGACTTTATCGGTGAGAGTAATATCCTGGACGGTGTGATGCTGGAAGATTACAAGGTAAAGTTCTTCGGCCGGGTGTTTAATTGCCTGGACGCCGGCTTTGCTCCAAACGAACCTGTGGACGTTGTTATTCGTCCGGAGGATATTGACTTTGTCCCCCCCGAGGAAGGACATCTGGTTGGCACAGTAACCTCTGTTACCTTTAAGGGTCTCAATTACGATATTATCGTAGACTTCCGCGGCTTCAAGTGGCTGATCCAAACTACGGATCACCAGCCCGAGGGAGCTAAGGTAGGCATTCGGCTGAACCCGGAGGATATTCACGTTATGAAGAAGAGTGAGTACTCCGGTATGTTTGGTGACTACAGCTCTTACTCTGCTGAGTATGACGAGCTGACGGAGGATGCCGATGATGAAGAAGAATAACTCCCTTCTACTGAGCATCCCGTACATTTTGTGGATGCTGGTATTCACCCTGATCCCTTTGGGTGTGGTGGCTTACTACGCCCTGACAGACCCTGAGACCGGCAATTTCACTCTGCAGAACATCCAAGACTTAGGAATGTTTTTGCCCACCTTGGGCATCTCCACCGCCTACGCCCTGGTTTCTGCCCTTATCTGCCTGCTTTTGGGTTACCCGGTGGCTTACTACATTGCCCACCGCTCCCCTGTTATGCAGAAAATTCTGTATATGCTGGTAATGCTGCCTATGTGTATGAGCTTTTTGCTCCGCACACTGGCTTGGGTAGGTCTTTTGGAAAGCAACGGCATTATTAACGGTCTGCTTGGCGCACTGCATTTGAAACCGATTACTATGATCGGCACACCGGCCGCTGTGATATTGGGTATGGTATATAACTACCTGCCTTATATGATCCTGCCTCTGTATGCCATCATCGTAAAAATCGACCATCGGCTGATCGAGGCTGCCGAGGACTTGGGCTGCAGCAGCTCCCAGGTATTTTCCCGGGTGATTCTGCCCCTATCTATGCCCGGCATTCTCTCTGGCATCACTATGGTCTTTGTGCCTGCCGTTTCTACCTTCTATATTTCTCAGAAACTGGGCGGCACAGAAACCCTGCTGATCGGCGACGTTATTGAGCGTCTGTTCAAATCTGCCGGAAACCCCAACTTGGGCGCAGCATTGAGCTTGGTTCTGATGCTCTTGGTATTCATTTGCACCGGCGTTATGAACCGCTTTGGCGGTGATGAGGAAGGCGGTGTGGTAGTATGAAAAAGACCAACAAGCTGATTACCGTGCTGATCTTCATTTTCCTCTATATCCCTATGGCGGTGCTGATTATTGGCTCTTTCAACGAAGGAAAAAGCCTCAGCGATTTTGAAGGTTTTACCCTGCGGCAATATGCAGAGCTATTCAAGGATAAGGATCTCTTAGCCCTTTTGGGTAACTCCCTGCTGATTTCTATCCTTGCAACTGCCATTGCTACCGCTTTTGGCACTTTTGCGGCAGTGGGTATTTACAACTTAAAACCCAAAATGCGCAAGGCGGTTATGAGCCTGACGAACATCCCGATGACAAATCCGGATATTGTAACCGGTATCTCCCTGTCTCTTCTGTTCGTCTTTATCGGCACAGGTATGCTGGGAAATAAGCAAAGCCTGAATTTCTGGACACTTCTCATTGCCCATATTACTTTCAGCCTGCCTTATGTGCTGCTGAACGTTATGCCCAAGCTGCAGCAGATGAGTCCTGCCCTTAAGGATGCAGCTATGGACTTGGGCTGTACCCCCCTGCACGCTTTCTTCAAAGTAACCATCCACGAAATTATGCCCGGTATCGTTTCCGGTGCCATTATGGCTTTTACTATGAGCCTGGACGATTTCGTAATCAGCTACTTTGTTACCGGTTCTGATTTTGTAACTCTGCCGGTCAAAATCTATTCCTTCACCAAAAAGCCCATCCACCCCAAGATCTATGCAATGTTCACTTTGCTGTTCATGCTGATCTTTGTGCTGATGGTAACGATGAACCTGCTGCAGCTCCGGGGCGAAAAGCGCAAAACACAGCAACGTGCAAAGCCTGAAAGCCGAGCAATGCGAACCTTTAAGCGAGTGGGCGCAATTGCTTGTGTGATTATTCTCCTTGCAGGTACCGTATTTCTTTTCGCAACCACCCGCCAGAATAAGATCACCCTGAACGTGATGAACTGGGGCCAGAACATTGCCGACGGCAGTGACGGCACTTTGGATATTATCGAAGCTTTTGAGGCAGCCTATCCCTACATCGACGTGAACTACTCAGAATACGCCTCCAATGAGGAACTGTATTCCAAACTGTCCAACGGTGGCCTGGTGGTGGATGTGACCATTCCTTCCGACTATATGATCGCCCGGATGATCAACGAAAATATGCTCCTCCCTCTGGACTTTGACAACATTCCTAACTACGCAAACGTACTGGATACTTACAAAAACCAGGCATATGACCCGGAAAACAAGTATTCTGTGCCCTACACCTGGGGTACTGTTGGTATCGTTTATAATTCCAAGTATGTAAGCGAAGAGGATGTAACCGGCTGGGATCTCCTTTGGAATGAAAAGTACGCCAAGAAGATTCTGATGTTCGATAACTCCCGAGATGCATTCGGTGTAGCCGCCTATAAGCTGGGTATTGATGTCAATACCACCGATAAGGCAGAGCTGCAGATGTGTGCTGACGAGCTTGCCAAGCAGCGGCCTTTGGTTCAGCAATATGTTATGGACCAGGTTTACGAGAAGATGATCGAAGGCAATGCCTGGATCGCTCCTTACTATGCCGGCGATGCTATGATGATGATGGAAGAAAATCCTGACCTGCGGTTCTATCTGCCGGAAAATCAGAATTTTAACCTCTTCATCGACGCTATGTGCATCCCCACCTGCAGTCAGGAAAAGGAAGCCGCAGAGCTGTTCATCGATTTCATGTGCAATCCCGAGATCTCCGGCGCCAATATGGACTACATCTGCTACGGCTCTCCCATTGCCGGCGCTACCGAGTTTATGGACGAAAGCTTAGCAGAAAGTGAGATCATTTATCCCCCCGCTGAAGTACTGGAACGGGGCAGAAGCTATTCTTTCCTGCCGGAAGAAATCACCCGGTTTGTGGAAAATCTGTTCCTGCAAGTACGGCTTAGTTAAATCAAATAAAAATCTCCCGATCGTGAAGATCGGGAGATTTTTTTATTTATTATTGAGATAAGCTTCTCTGCCGGACTCGTACAGGTTATTGCCCTCGCTATCGATGATAACGAACAGAGGCATATCCTCTACGTACAGCTTCCGCAGAGCTTCTGCGCCAAGATCTTCATAAGCGATCAGTTCAGCGCTCTTAATGCACTTAGCAAGCAGTGCGCCTGCGCCGCCAATAGCACCGAAATAGACACCGGAGTACTTTTTCATAGCCTCTACGACCTCAGGCAGCCGCGCGCCCTTGCCGATCATACCGCGAGCACCCACGCTCATCATCGTAGGTGCGTAGGCATCCATACGACCGGAGGTGGTAGGACCGGCAGAGCCGATAACCTGACCGGGCTTTGCAGGGGTAGGTCCAACATAATAGATGGTAGCATCCTTAGGATCAAAAGGAAGCTCCTCACCACGTGCAAGGGTCTCACACATCCGCTTATGACCTGCATCCCGGGAGGTGTAGATCGTACCGGTGAGGTAAACCATATCGCCAGCTTTCAGAGTGCGGGCCAATTCCTCGGTTAAAGGCAAAGTAATATGCTTCTCCATTACAGCACCTCCGTCTTATGCCGGGTTACGTGGCAGTTAATATTGATGGCGCAGGGCATACCGGCAATGTGGGTGGGCAGAACCTCAATGTTCAGGCCAATGGCTGTCGTCTTGCCGCCAAAACCCTGAGGGCCGATACCGAGGGCATTGATCTTCTCCAGCATTTCATTTTCCAGATCTGCATAGTAGGGGTCAGGGTTGTGGGTATCCAGAGGCCGCATAATGGCCTTCTTGGCCAGCAGCGCAGCCTTATCGAATGTACCTCCGATGCCTACGCCGATAACGATGGGCGGGCAGGGATTGGGACCTGCAGCCTCAACGGTTTCCAGGATGAAATCCTTAATACCTTGCAGACCAGCAGAGGGCTTAAACATCCGGATGGCGCTCATATTCTCACTGCCAAAGCCCTTGGGGCCGATGGTGATCTTTACATTCTCACCGGGAACGATCTCGGTGTACAGCATTGCAGGGGTATTATCGCCGGTGTTGCCACGACGAATGGGGTCAGCCACCACGCTCTTGCGGAGATAGCCATTGGCATAGCCCCGGCGAACACCTTCGTCTACCGCTTCCCGGAGGTCGCCTCCAACAAGGTGGACATCCTGACCGATCTCCAGGAATACACAAGCCATACCGGTATC
>JAZOVI010000016.1:0-10628 GCA_045658625.1 Faecousia sp. | reverse complement strand
ATGATTATTACCAACGGAAACAATCCCGAGGTACTCTATCAAATCATAGCCGGAGAAAAAGTGGGAACTACCTTTACGGAGAAAGCCTATGTATGAGATGTTAAGAAAAGCAAAGCAGGCAGCATCTGAAGTTGCCTGTCTCAGCGGTGAAAAACGCCGGGAAGCCCTGCAAAAAATGGCAGAAGCTCTGCTTACATACAAAGAAGAAATCCTTTTGGCCAACGCAGAGGATATGGAAAAAGCCAAAGAAACCATCTCCCCTGTGATGCTGGACAGACTCTCCCTCACAAGCGCCCGGATTGATGCAATGGCGCAAGGAATCCGGGATGTTGCGGAGCTTGCCGACCCTGTGGGACTGGAGCTTGATAAATTTGTACGCCCCGACGGGCTTACCATCCGGAAAGTTTCCGTTCCCATCGGTGTAGTTGCTATTATTTACGAAAGCCGACCCAATGTAACCAGCGATGCGGCAGCCCTTGCGGTTATGAGTGGCAACGTCTGCGTTCTTCGCAGCGGCAAGGAAGCCTTTCGCTCCGCAAACGCCATTGTAAAAGCAATGCGCGCAGGTCTCCGGGCGGCCGGAATCACGGAAAACGCCGTAAATTTGGTGCAGGACACCTCCCGGGAAAGCGCCAAGACCCTTATGACCGCCAACGGTCTTGTAGACATTCTCATTCCCCGGGGCGGCGCAGGGCTGATTAACGCCTGCGTCCAGCAGGCAACCGTGCCTTGTATTGCCACCGGCACCGGCATCTGCCACATCTATGTGGAGAAAACCGCCGATCAGGAAATGGCGCTGAATGTGATTGAAAATGCCAAAACCAGCCGACCCAGTGTGTGCAACGCTATGGAGGTGCTGCTTGTGGACAAAGCCATCGCTCCCGAGTTTTTACCAAAGCTAAAAGAACGGATGGACAAAAAGTCTGTAGAACTCCGCCTTGACGCCACCGCACAAACCATCATTGACGGCACACCGGCTACCGACCAGGACTTTGATACGGAATTTTTGGACTATATTCTGGCGGTCAAGTGCGTGGAAAGCACCCAGGAAGCCATTGCCCACATCGCCGCCCACTCCACCGGGCACAGCGAGGCGATCCTCTCCCAAAACCCTGATGCCATTGACGCTTTCACCCTCCGGGTGGACAGCGCCGCTGTCTATGTCAACGCCTCCACCCGGTTTACCGATGGCGGAGAATTTGGCCTGGGCTGCGAAATGGGCATTTCCACCCAAAAGCTCCACGCCCGTGGCCCTATGGGACTCAGGGAGCTGACAACTTACAAGTATATCATTTGCGGAAACGGTCATATCCGCTGAGGAGGACTTATGAAATACGGATTTATCGGCTGCGGCAATATGGGCTTTGCCCTGGCAAAGGCGCTGAGCCGCCGTACAAAGGATATTCTTATCTGCGCTCCCAACAGCGGCGCTGAAAAAGCAGAAGCCCTTGGCTGTAGGGCAGGCACAGTACAGGAAGTGGCAGAAAGCTGTGAGCGGATATTTATCGCAGTAAAACCCAATAAGGTTCGGGAAGCCCTATTACCTGTGCAGGCAATTCTTGCCCAAAAGAAACCTATGCTTATCTCCATAGCGGCAGGTCTTACCATCGAAACGGTGGAAAAGTACGCAGGCACTCCCCTGCCGGTCATCCGCATAATGCCCAACACCCCCGTTTCTGTGGGAAAGGGTATGATCGGCTATACCCCCAACGGACTGACAGACCGGCAAACCCTCCGGGATTTTCTCTCTGATATGGAAGAAGCCGGACTTTGGGAAGAGGTGCGGGAGGAACTGATGGACACCGTGGCCGCCCTGTCGGGCAGCGGTCCTGCTTATGCCTACTATTTCACCGAAGCCCTCTGCCGTGGCGCGGAAAGCTGCGGGATGGATAAGGATCAAGCCCTGCGATATGCCATTGCCACCTTAGAGGGCGCAGCGGAAATGATGAAACAAGGTGATGCCACCCCGGAGCAGCTCCGGATTGCCGTCTGCTCCCCCGGTGGAAGCACCCTGGCAGGTCTAAAGGCATTAGACGATGCCGGTTTTTCCGACAGCGTTGAGAACTGCGTAAAAGCCGCCTACAACCGAAACAAAGAGCTTGCGAAAATGTAAAAGAGTGCCCTGCACGAATTCGTGCAGGGCATATTTTATCGGATAACACGGACACGGAGCACACCGTCAATGGCTGTGATTTCGTCAATCGCCGACTGGGGCGTGGGGTGATCCAGGTCAAGCATGGTATAGGCATACTCACCGCGGCTGCGGTTAAGCATATCGGAAATGTTAATGTTTTCCTTTGCAAGGGCGGTGGTGAACCGGCTTAGGGTGTTGGGAATGTTCCTGTGCAGAATGGTAATCCGTCCTGCCTTGGTGCAAACACCCATATCGCAGTTTGGATAGTTGACAGAGTTGATAATATTGCCGTTTTCCAGGTAATTCATCACCTGACGGACAGCCATTTTCGCGCAGTTGTCCTCGGACTCCTCGGTGGAAGCGCCCAAGTGCGGAATGGCGATGACACCGGGCATAGATGCCGTTCTGTCATTGGGGAAATCCGTTACATAGCGGCGAACTTTGCCGCTTTTCAAAGCTTCCTCCATAGCATCGTCATCTACCAGTAAATCCCGGGCAAAATTAAGAATGACCACCCCATCCTGCATCTTAGAGATCGCATCGGCATTGATCATACCACGGGTATCGTCCAAAAGGGGCACATGGAGGGAGATAATGTCGCAGTTTTCGTAAATCTCCTCCCGGGTTTTCACCCGAACAATGTGGCTATCCAAATGCCAGGCGGCATCAATGGAAATATAGGGGTCGCAGCCATAGACCTCCATACCCAGCTTCCGGGCAGCGTTGGCAAGAGGGCCACCGATGGCGCCCAAGCCAATCACGCCTAACTTTTTGCCCCGGATTTCGTGGCCGGCAAATTGGGATTTGCCCTTTTCTACCTGCTTTGCGATATTTTCTGTGCCAACAATAGACTGCACCCAGTTAATACCGCCTACCACATCCCGGGCTGCCAGCAGCATACCGCAGATAGACATCTCCACCACGCCGTTGGCGTTGGCGCCGGGGGTGTTAAACACCACGATGCCCTGTTCGGCGCACTTTTCCAGGGGGATGTTATTTACGCCGGCGCCGGCTCTTGCCACAGCCAGCAGACTGTCGGGCAGAGCAAGCTCGTGCATCTGGGCGCTGCGGACCATCACCGCTTCCGCGCCCGCAAGTTCCTCCGTTTTTTCGTAGTCCTCTGTCCACAGAGCGGTTCCCTTAGGGGAAATGGGATTGAGGTAATGGATTTTGCTCATTTTTCTGCCTCCTCAGCTGTTCTGCGCTTCAAATTCTGCCATAAAGGCAACCAACTTTTTCACACCCTCAATAGGCATTGCGTTATAAATACTTGCCCGCATCCCGCCCACGGAGCGATGTCCCTTCAGGTTTACAAAGCCTGCCTTTTCCGCCGCCTTTACAAACTCTGCGTCCAGCGCTTCATCGCCGGTAACAAAGGGAACATTCATAAGGGAGCGATCCTCTTTCCGCACTGTTGCCCGGAAGAGCTTGCTGTTATCTAAGAAATCATAGAGGATGGCAGCTTTCTCTTCATTAAGGGCCTTCATAGCTTCCAAGCCGCCCATTTTCTTCAGCCACTTAAAAACCTTACCGCAGATATAAATGCCGTAAGCCGGAGGTGTATTGTAAAGAGAGCCGTTATCAGCGTGAATTTTGTATTTGAGCATAGTGGGTGTGCCGGGAAGCACATCGTCCGTGATCAGATCCTCACGGATAATCACAATCACAACGCCGGCAGGTCCGATGTTTTTCTGTACACCGCCGTAAAGGATGCCATACTTGGATACGTCCACCGGCTCAGAAAGGAAGCAGGAGGAGACGTCGGAAACCAAAAGCTTTCCTTTCGTATCCGGCAAAGTCTTAAACTTCGTGCCGTAAATGGTGTTATTTTCGCAGATGTAGACATAGTCCGCATCCGGGGAAATGGGCAAATCGGAGCAGTCAGGAATATAGGAGAAGGTCTTATCGGCAGAGGAAGCTATGGCGTTTGCCTTGCCGTATTTTTGGGCTTCCTCATAGGCCTTTTTCGCCCACTGACCGGTGATAATATAGTCAGCCACCTTATTTTTCATCAGGTTCATAGGAACCATTGCAAACTGCTGGGAAGCGCCGCCCTGTAAAAACAGCACCTTGTAATTTTCGGGAATGTTCATCAGATCCCGCAGATCCTGCTCTGCGTCGTCAATGATTTTCTGGTATGGCTTGGAGCGATGGCTCATTTCCATCACAGACATACCTGTTCCCTGATAGTCCAGCATTTCATTGGCAGCTTCCTGCAACACCTCTTCCGGAAGCACCGCAGGACCTGCAGAAAAATTATATACTCTTGCCATAATTTCCTCCTTTATCTGTTCAGGAGCTTATCAACGCTCCCGATATAAAGCTCAATATGCCGTTTTGCGCTAACAACGCGCTCGCCCATAATGTAAACCAATTCATAATCCAGCACAGCGCCATCGGCTTCCGCGCAAAATTCCTCAATAGGCGCAGCATCCGCAACACCACAACCGATGATGCAAGGAATAGATGTATTTTCCCGGACAATTTTTACCGCATTTTGCACATCCACCCGGTTTGTCTCTGCGCCGGTAACGATGTAAACAAATCCCTCCGCTGCCTTGGCGATGGCAGGAATTCTCTGGGGAAGCTCAGGAGAAACCGTAGAAATCAGGGAAATTCCGTAATTACGGAACACCGCCTTAAATTCCTCCTGCTCCTCAAAGGGAACATCCTGGAGCACCACACCAGAAACACCGGCTTCCTGACAGCGAATGGCAAAATTCTCTATACCAGGAGAAAATACCAGGTTTGCGTACCCCGTCAGCACCACAGGCACTTTATCGGAAAGCTGCTTTGCCACAGACAGCACATCTGCAGTGGTCGTGCCGGAGGACAGGCCTCGGATGGATGAGTCCTGAATGACCGGGTCAACTGCCGTAGGGTCAGAGAATGGGATGCCCAAGAAGATAATATCCGCGCCTGCAGAAATTGCCGCCAAAGCCGCCTGCAAGGTTTCCTCACAAGAGGGGTCGCCACAGGTAAAGTAAGCCGCCAGCGCCTTGCCACGGGAAAAAGCCATATCGAATTTACTCATAAAGGACACCTCCCTTATAGCGGGCAATGGCGGCGCAATCCTTGTCGCCACGGCCGGAAATGGTGATTACAATGATTTTATCCTTATCCATAGTGGGTGCTAATTTCATCGCGTATGCCACAGCGTGAGAGGACTCGATGGCAGGGATAATACCCTCGGTGCGGGACAGGTATTCAAAGGCTTCTACCGCCTCATCGTCGGTAACGGGCACATATTTTGCCCGGCCTGCATCGTAAAGCCCTGCGTGTTCCGGGCCGATGCCGGGATAGTCAAGTCCTGCAGAAATGGAATATACAGGAGCAATCTGCCCGTCTTGATTCTGGCAGAAATAGGATTTCATACCGTGGAAAATGCCAACTTCACCGGTAGAAATGGTAGCGGCGGTTTCCAAAGTGTCAATTCCCCTGCCTGCGGCCTCACAGCCGATGAGCTGAACATCAGGATCGTCAATAAAGTGATAGAATGTGCCGATGGCGTTAGAGCCGCCGCCCACACAGGCGATTACCGCATCGGGAAGCCGACCTTCCGCTGCCATAATCTGCTCTTTAATTTCCTTGGAAATGACCGCCTGCAAGTCTCTCACAATTACCGGGAATGGATGAGGACCAACGGAAGAACCCAAACAGTAATGGGTATCTTTTACGCATCTGCCCCAGGCGCACATTGCTTCGGAAACCGCGTCCTTCAGCGTACCTGTACCGCTGGTAACGGGCACAACCTTTGCGCCCAAAAGCTCCATCTTATACACATTCAGCGCCTGGCGCTCAATGTCTTCCTTACCCATATAGACGGTGCATTCCATATCCAGGAGCGCTGCCGCTGTGGCAGAAGCAACGCCGTGCTGACCGGCGCCGGTCTCAGCAATAAGCTTTGTTTTGCCCATCTTCTTGGCAAGAAGCGCCTGCCCCAGCACATTGTTGATCTTATGCGCGCCGGTATGGTTCATATCTTCCCGCTTTAGGTAAATCTTTGCGCCGCCAAGCTCTCGGGTCAGCTTCTTTGCAAAATAAAGCCGGGAGGGTCTGCCGGCATAGTCGTTAAAAAGCTGGGTCAGCTCTGCCTGGAAGGCAGGGTCGTTTTTATAAAATGCATAGGCCTCCGTCAGCTCCTCCAAGGCGCCCATCAGGGCTTCCGGCACGTACTGACCGCCGTGAATGCCAAATCTACCATTTGTTTCCATAATGACCTCCAAAATGTATTCCGCCAAAGAAAAAAGTCCTCGACAGAAAATAATTCTGTCAAGGACGAATAAACAATTATCCGCGGTGCCACCTTGATTTACAGCTTGCGCTGCACACTTTTCAGGATACCAACATATCCCCGGTAACTGACGCATACCTTCGCGTTGCAAATACTCGGCGCTCGCCTTTCACTGCACCCTCCGCGGCCCATTTATCCGACCTGTGTTTTGCCCGGCTCTCAGCGCCCCGGACTCTCTGTGAAAGCATAATCGGCTTTACTCCCGCATCAACGGTTTTTGTTGTTAGCATTATAACATACGTGCCCGCAAAGTCAATAGTCTTTCGCAAAAAAACTTTTGTTTTTGACAGAAAATCACACCAACTGAATTTTATAGTGCTTCAACCAGAAATTAACCTGCAGCATATAGGCGATGGTCTGTGGTTTTTTCATCAGCTGACCGTACCAGGGCCAGGTTTGTTCCGTCTCCAAAAGCGCTTGCAAAGCTTCTTTACCAACTATCTGGAATATGGGCGCAGACGGGTCAGATAGCACCTGCCGCAGCATTGCAGATACCATTTCCTCATATCTTGGATCGTGAGTCTTAGGATAAGGACTCTTTTTCCGCCAAAGAATTTCTTCCGGCAGGTAGCCTTTCATGCTGTGGCGCAGCAGCCCTTTTTCGTAGCCTTTATAATCCTTGAAGGACCAGGGCACGCCGTAGAGATATTCCGCAATCCGCCAGTCGCAGAAAGGCACACGGACTTCCAACCCACAGAACATACTCATCCGATCCTTTCGGTCAAGAAGCGTCTGCATAAACCACCGGTGATTTAAGTTCACCATTTCTTTCATTCTTCTCTCCTGAGGCAGAGTACCCGGCAGAATATCGCATTGGTTTATGGTGGTTTGATAAGCGTCCATTACATAAGCCTCAGGGTCGATCTGCAAACGGATTTCCGGGGACAGGAAGGCAGCGCGCCATGCCGTATTTTGCGCCCAGGGAAAGCCGCTCTGCGCCCGTACCTCAGGGTCTCGGAACCAGGGATAGCCACCAAAAATCTCATCGGCGCATTCCCCGGACAGGGCGACCTTTACCTCTTTCCGAATATCCTTGCAAAATGCAAGGAGCGAAAAATCCACATCCGCCATACCCGGCAAATCCCGGGCGATGGTGGCGTTTTCCAAATTTGCAACCAGATCCTCCGGGCGAAGCACCGTTCTATGTGGCTCAACACCCAAGGCGTCCTCCATAATGGGAATAAAATCACTGTCGGAATTGGGCTGGAACTTTCCCGGTACGAAAAACTGCCTGTTATTCTCATAATCCAGCGAGAACGTGGAAAGCCGCTCTCCCCTTTTCTTCATCTCCCCAGCGCACACCGAGGAAATCAGGCTGGAGTCCAAACCGCCGGACAAAAAGCATCCAATAGGCACATCGGAAACCATCTGCCGACGGATAGCGTCGGTAACCAGATACCGCACCTGCTCCGCCGTTTCCTCAAAGCTTTCTTCGTGGGTTCTGTCTTTAAGATACCAATATCTTCTCCAGCGGAAAATGCCATTTTCAAAAACACCGCAACAACCCGGCTCCAGTTCCAAAACATCCCGGAATACACCGCTTCCAGGGAGTCTCCCAGGCCCAAGGAGCAAAATATCTGCCACGCCCTGAGCGTCCAGTTTTGCTTCTATCCCAGGATAGGCTAAAATTGTCTTAATTTCTGAAGCGAAGAGAATGCCTCCACCGTAAAGCATATAATATAGGGGCTTTACACCAATCCTGTCCCTGGCAAGGAACAGCCTTCTTGTATGATGCTCCCATACCGCAAAAGCAAAAATGCCGTTACACTCCGAAAGACAGTCTTCCCCCCACTGGGCGTAGGCGTGGAGCAGTACCTCCGTATCGGAATGGGTGTCAAAGCGGTGTCCCAGCCCTTCCAGGCGATGGCGAAGAGAGGCAGTATTATATAGCTCTCCATTATAAGAAATGGTGTAGGCTCTCTCCCCCAATCGCAGGGTCATAGGCTGTTTCCCGCCCTCAGGATCAATGATCGCAAGGCGGGTATGGAGCAAACAGCACGGCCCATCTATGAAGCAGCCCTGCCCATCCGGTCCACGCCGAGTCATTGTAGAGAGCATTTTGTCTGTATCGGGGATAGGAAGCCCCACCATACCGGCAATCGCACACATATACATCCCTTTCCTTTCGTGATTCATTCTATTATTGAAAGGAAAATTTGTGCATATTTTCAAAAGGAGCGTGGCAGAATATAGGGGGTGATAAAATGAAAAGTGGAAAAGACGTACTTGGCTCAGTTATTAAAACCGCCCAAATGGGTCAGCTGGGCATTGAAGCCGTTCTGGAATATACCAAACAGCCGGCGCTGAAGGAAGCCCTCCGCTCCCAGAAGCAGGAATACGATGCCATTGAAAAGGAAGCCATTAAAATTGCCGAAGAGCGAAAATGGGAAGTCAAAAACCTGAATCCTGCCGTCAAAAGTATGGCGATGATGACGACCCGTATGCGGATACGAGGCAAAGATCCCGATGCCACCATCGCCGCAATGATGATTCAGGGCAATACAAGAGGCAGCATCAAGACATTAAAGAACTTGCACAGATACCCGGAGTCCACCGGCAGAATCTGCGCCATTTCCCAGAAGCTCTTGGATTGCGAGACAGACAATATTGTGCAGATGCAGGGGTTCGTGTAACCCCTGCACACTTCTTTCCTCCCGTACATACCATAATACGAAAGGAAAGGAGTGTGATTGCGTGCCCGCGCAAGGTCAAATTCAGGTAAACGCCTATACAAGTAATGCCCGCATCCCGCTTTCGGATGTAGCCGTTACCATAACTGATGCCGGTGGCTCTGCCATTGCTATGCGGCTGACAAACCGCAGCGGACAGTTAGATGAGCCGGTAACCATTGATGTTCCCGATAGATCCGCCAGCCTTGACCCCAACACCGGGGTCATCCCCTATACAACCGTCAACCTCTATGCCCGAAAAGAGGACTATGAGGAAATCTTCATCCGAAATCTGCAGGTCTTTGCAGACACAGTAACAGGGCAGGATTTGGAGCTCATTCCCCTTTCGGAATTTCCGGAAAGCTGGAACGAGTCCGAAACCTTCCTGACACCCTCGCAGAACTTATAAGGAGGGATGAAATGCCGGTAGTAACGCCATACGTACCTCAAAACATCACCGTACATTTAGGTTCTCCTTCATCGAACGCCGCCAATGTAACCGTACCCTTTGCCGACTATGTGAAAAATGTAGCCTCCAGCGAAATTTATCCCACCTGGGATGAAGATGCCCTCCGAGCCAATATCCTCGCCATTGTCTCTTTTGCCCTCAACCGCATTTATACTGAATTTTACCGCAGCCGTGGCTACGATTTTGACATCACCAACAACACCGCCTACGATCAGGCCTTTGTCAACGGACGAAGCTATTTTAATAACGTCTCCCGGATTGTGGATGAACTCTTTAACGATTATCTGCGCCGCCCCGGCTTTGTTGAGCCATTGGCTGCCAAATTCTGCAACGGAACTACCGTTACCTGCCAGGGCTTAAGCCAATGGGGCAGCGAAAATTTGGCCCAGCAAGGCTATTCCTACGACCAAATTCTCCGCAGTTACTATGGCAATGTGGAGATCGTGCCAAACGCCCCCATTCGGGGCCTTATGTCCTCCTATCCCGGAACACCCTTGCAGGTAGGCTCTACAGGCCCAAGTGTCGTAGTTGTGCAGGTGGCGCTGAACCGAATCGCCCAAAATTACCCCGCCATTCCCAAAATCCCCTCCGCTGACGGCATTTTCGGAAGCCGGACGGAGGCATCTGTCCGGGCATTCCAGCGGATATTTAACCTGACTCCTGATGGCATCGTAGGTCCTGCCACATGGTATGCCATCGTCCGGCTCTATACGGCAGTTACCGACCTTTCGGAGCTGCGAAGTCAGGGGCAGCAGTTCTACTATATCAACTGGTCCCCACCCGGTGGGCTGCAGCCAGGAGATACAGGAGGAAAAGTCAGACTATTGCAGTATATGCTGTCTGTTCTGTCTGCCTATATTCCCACGATCCCTCCAGTTACTGTGGATGGGATCTACGGCAGCGCAACCCGGGCAGCAGTTTTGGCAGTACAAAGACGCTTCAATCTGCCGCAGACCGGTACGGTGGGTACCCAGACCTGGAATGAGATCTACGATCAGTATAGTGGGATAGAAAACACATCCCTCAGAAGTCAGGAAATATTCCCCAATCAAGTTTCAAACG
>JAZOVI010000015.1:0-42191 GCA_045658625.1 Faecousia sp. | reverse complement strand
GCAATCGGCGCTTTAGAACCACCGGCTTCTTCTACCAGTCGAATAATCTGCGCAAGGGTTGTATCATCTCCCGCTTTTCGGCATTCCATCCGGCAATAACCAACTGACAAAAATGTACCTGCGGTCAGCGTATCACCAACTTTTTTCTCAACAGGAACGCTCTCACCGGTAATCGCGCTTTCATCTACCGTTGCGCCACCAGACAGCAAAACACCATCCACCGGAATACGATTGCCTGCCCGGAGAATAATAATATCACAAGGAACAACCTCCTCTACCGGAACGACCTTCGTGGAATCTCCAACCACTACCTCGGCAGTTTTGGGCGTAAGATCCATCAGTTTGCGGATCGCATCCCCGGTTTTCCCCTTTGCGATAGACTCTAAATACTTGCCAACCGTAATAAGAGTCAGAATCATTGCGGCAGACTCAAAATAAAGATTATTTCTGCACTGTAAAACCCGTTCCCAATCACCTCGGCCAATGGCATATGCCATAATAAGAAGAGAAATAATACCATAAATCAGGGATGCGCCGGAGCCAATGACAATCAGCGAATCCATATTGGGAGCCTTATGCCACAATGCCTTTACGCCCCGATAAAAATAACTGCGGTTCAAATATACCACCGGCAATGTCAGTAGTAACTGTGCAAGTCCCATCAGCATTGCATTTTCGGTCTCATACTGCCAGCCGTGTATCCCAAGCATATGCCCCATTGTCAAATACATCAGCGCAATCAAGAAAACAAGGGAAAAAACAATCCGTAAAAGAATCCCATTGCTCTCATTGGGAGCTTCTTCCGTCTTTATCTTAGGATTTCCGGGAATTGACGCGCTGTACCCCGCATTTTCAACTGCAGCAATAATCGCATTTGTGCAATCCACACTGCATTTTACGGTCATCTTGCCAGCAAGAAGATTCACCTCTGCCGATTCCACGCCATCCACTGCCTTTGTAACACTTTCCACTCTGGCAGAGCAAGCCGCGCAGGTCATTCCTCTTACTTGAAATTTCAGCTCCATTTCATCACCATCCCTCAGGGTTGACTAAAAGCAATATTTATGTTATTATACAGCAAGTAAAATACAAAAAGCAAGTACATTAAATTTAGGAGAAAAATATGAAAATCAAGATTATTTCTGACAGCACCTGTGATCTTTCCCAGGAACTTATTGAGAAATATGACATTGCACTTACTCCCCTGACCGTTATTAAGGACAGTCAGAATTATTCCGACGGTGTTGACATTACTACCGCCGACATCTTTGCACACGTCGCTGCCGGTGGCGACCTTTGCAGTACCGCTGCGCTGAATATTGAGGAATATATCGACGTCTTCCGCAAATATTCCGGTTTATACGACGGTGTTATTCACATCAATATCAGCTCTGGCTTCTCCTCCTGCCACCAAAATGCTCGTCTGGCCGCTGAGGAATTTGACAATGTGCGTGTTATTGACTCTAAAAATCTCTCTACCGGTCAGGGTCTTGTTGTTCTAACTGCCTGTGAGCTTGCGCAAACCTGCCAAAGCCTTGACGAGATCGTCGAGAAACTTGAAGAGATGATTCCCAAGGTAGAAGCCAGCTTCCTTTTGGACAAACTGGAATATATGGTCAAGGGCGGCCGCTGCTCTTCTGCCGCTGCGTTGGGCGCAAACCTACTGGGCCTGAAGCCTTGCATTGAGGTCAAGGACGGAAAAATGTCCGTTGTTAAAAAGTACCGTGGCAATTACAGCAAGTGCCTCGCTTCCTACGTAAAAGACCGTCTTGCAAACCGGGATGATTTGGCTCGGAAGCATTTGTTCGTTACAAGAACACCTGTATCTGATGACTGTCTGAATGCCGTTAAGGATGCAGTCAACGAATATGCCGACTTTGAGAACATCTACTGGACGGAAGCAGGTTGCACCGTCTCCTGCCACTGTGGTCCTGGAACTTTAGGCGTACTCTTCATTAGAAAGTAATAATAATCGCCGGTAAGCCCGGCGATTATTCATCTGTAAACGAGGTTATATAATGAACTATCCTCTTCTATTTGACACTGCCCTGGAAATCGGCTATCAACTTGCAATGTGCGGCGCAGAAACATACCGTATTGAAGAATGCATTATTCGCATTATGCGCGCCTACGGCGCAGAAGCCGAGGTTTTCGCCATTCCCAACAGTATGACCGCAACAATGACTGCCCCAAACAGTGAAACAATAACTCGCCTGCGCCGTATTGGCTTCCACGGCAACGATATGGACACCTTAGAGCGCTACAGTAACCTAAGCCGTAAAATTTGCCAGGAAACACCCGACCCAGCAACAGCCGCCCAATGGGTGGACGAAACGCGAAAGTGCTGCAGAAACTATTCTCTGCCTATGTTTCTTCTCGGCAATATAATTGCAGCAGCAGGATTCTCCTTCTTCTTCGGCGGTACAATGGCTGACGCTGCAATATCTATGGTTTGCGGTTTAGTCGTTGGACTACTTAGTTATTTTACAGAAAAAATCCATGTCAATTTCTTCTTTGCCACCATTGCTACATCTTTTTTTATGGCACTAACTGCTTATTGGTTCGGCAGTTTCGGCTTTAATGCCGATGTTGCTATTATCGGTACGCTTATGAAGCTAGTACCCGGACTCTTATTTACCAATGCCATGCGAGATATTATCTTCGGTGATACAAATTCCGGCATCAATCGCCTTGTGCAGGTCGTACTGATTGCCTGTGCTATTGGCCTCGGAACCGGTGTAGCACGATCCTTGGCATTTTCCCTATTCGGTGCGCAGGAAACCATTGCGCCCCAATCCTACAGCCCTATTATTCAGTGTATTGCAGCAGCTATCGGCTGTACCGGTTTCTGTGTACTGTTTAATATTCACGGCAGGGGCATGCTGCTGTGCATTCTTGGTGGCACGTTCTCCTGGGCTGTTTATCTTGCATCCTCTCACCTGCTGAACGATTCCCTTGCCGGTTATTTTATCGCAACCATTTTTGCCGCAAGCTTTGCAGAAGCGATGGCAAGAATCCGTCATTTTCCTGCCATCACCTACCTGCTGGTCGCTATATTCCCCTTGATCCCCGGTGCTGGCATTTACTATACCACAAGCTACCTTGCAGATAACAATATGGCTGGCTTTATGGAAAAGGGCGCAGAAACCATTTCTGTTGCCGGACTTATGGCAATCGGCATTTTGATGGTTTCCACTATCGTACGTGGCACAACTGTTTGGAGACAAATGCGAAATAAGAAATAAAAAGAACCAACACCATTTGGTGTTGGTTCTTTTTTGGAGCTGCTAGCCAGACTTATTGCATTTTTGCCACAGGCAAAAATAAATGAAGCAACCAGTTTCCAAGAAATCGAAGATTTCTCGGAAACCTTACGACCTCAGGATTAAATCTGCCCTTCGGGCATGGGATGAGGTCGTCAGTTAATTTTTAGAGTAATAAAAAATCAGCCATCCCGGTTGGGATGACTGATCTTTTGGAGCTGCTAGCCAGATTTGAACTGGCGACCTCATCCTTACCAAGGATGCGCTCTACCGGCTGAGCTATAGCAGCATATCGCACACAGCTTCGCTATTATATCGCAGTGTGCAGAAAATGTCAATACCTAATTTGAATTATTCTGCGTTTTTTCGCAGTTCTTTTCTGCCCAGTTTGGCATTGCAGAAAAATGATAAGCCTTTCCATTAAGAGAAAATTGCAAATCGCAGGAAAAGAGATAAATTTCCTTTTCAGATCCCCGGGCGCCATACCTATGATCTCCAACCAGCGGATAACCTCTGGAAGAAAACTGCACGCGGATCTGGTGGCTGCGGCCGGTATGCAGACGCACTCGAACAAGGGATCTCTCCCCCGCTTCCAAACAATGATAGGACAATCTGGCTGCCTTCACGCCGTTTCGCTGCCGCTTTACAACATAGACTTTATTCTTTCTGCTATCCTTAAACAGCAAATCCTCCCAATCTCCGGACTCCGGGGGCTGCCCCTCCACCAACGCCACATATTCCTTAACAAACATCCCAGCCTGAATTTGCCGGGAAAGATCAGCAGCGGTGGCCTTATTGCGGGCATAGACCATAACACCGCCAACATTCTTGTCCAGTCTGTGTACCGTGTAGATTTCTCCGCCCAATGCAGCAGGCAAGTCGTGTTCAGAATCCAATCCTACAGGTTTCAGGCAGACAATCATATTCCGGTCCTGATGCAAAATCGTGATCATAGAAAAAATCTCCGTTCCATAGACTCATACAAAATGACGCCGCAAATAGATGATATGCTTAAAACCATCTCCTGCAAGCGCACCTGGAATCTACCTACTTTTTCCTATATTCTACTAAAGCATACAGTAAAAGACAACTAAAATTTTCTATCACCAGTCAAATGTCAAAATTGATAACTGGCGTATTCAGTAAAAAAGAGGTACCGCATAGCGGTACCTCTTTTTTACAGCTTATAATTTTCAATTAAATATTTATAGAAGTGTACACCCTCACAAAGTGCAGTTATATCTACGTTTTCGTCCACAGCATGGCAGCTGGCAGATTGGGCAGAGGACATAGGAACAGGTGAAAAACGCAGAGCATTTTCAGATAGAGCATGGAAATGTCTGCAGTCCGTACCGCCCATAATAATGTAGGGTGTAACGCCTACACCGGGGAATTGATCGCGAATGCAGGATTCCACATAGGCATATTCCGCAGAATGGATGTTGGAAATGGGAGAGGCATCCCGGCGGAGCAGAACCTCAATCTTCAAATCATATTTCTTTGCGTATTTCCGCATCAGCGCCAAAGACGCATCGCAGCCCTGGAAGGATGTTGTACGAAGATTGGCCACAATGTAAGGCTCTTTCGGAATTACATTGGCAGCCTCGGAGCCTTGCATCATAGTAAAGCAGCAAGTAGTTGCCATAATCGCCTCGCCAAAGGGAGATACCACCGGCATCAACACCTTAACCAAAGGACGGAACAACCAGAGATTTCCCAAGATAAACCGCAATCCAAAGGGAAATGCCGGTGCCATACGAGAGAGCATTTTGATCGTCTCAGGAAGCATTTTCTTTTGGAAAGGACGCTTCTTCTCAATCTCATTGGCAAATGCAAACAATCGGGCAGCAGGGGTATTTCTGGGAGGGGTACTGCTGTGTCCGCCTTTTCCCTGGGCGGTGATTTTCAGATCCATATAACCCTTTTCGGTTACACCGACCACAGCATAAGGACGGTCCATTCCATCTACAGCCTTATCAATAACTGCGCCGCCCTCATCCAACACAAGTGCCAGCGTAATCCCCTGATCGCGCAGGTACTCCATTGCATTTTTCGCACCTGCGCCACCGGTTTCTTCATTGATGGCGTATTCGAGGTAAATATCGCATCCAGGCTCAAAACCGCACTGAATCAGCTCTTCAATAGCTTGCAGCTGGGTAAACATAGTGCTCTTGCAATCCAAAGCGCCACGACCATAAACCTTACCGTCGATTACAGCGCCGCTGTATGCCGGAGTTTGCCAGCCTGCATCGGATGCCGGTACGACATCCTGATGCCCCATCAGCAGAATGGGGCGGCGTTCCCGGTCAGTGCCGTGCCAGCGATAAATCAGCGTCCCCTGCAGAACTGTTAAGTCCAGTGTTTTATGGACATTGGGGAAAAGACGTTCCAGCTCCTTATGATAGGCATAGAATTGGGAAAGGTCTTCGTCCTCTTTTTTAGATACGGTAGGAACACGAATCATATCACCCAGTTTCTGGGCATAGGTATCCATCTCATCCTGGGGAAATTCCACTGTCCTCGGGGTATATTTCGGTGCCTTAATAAAGAGTGTGCGAATAAATGCAACCAGCAGCAGCGCAACCAACACACCGGGCACAATCCATAAAAATTCCATTACTTCTCTTCTCCCTTCATCTGAGCCATTTCACGCTCAATGGGATGGAAGAAAGCCACAACAAGCATCACCATTGCCACAATCATCGGCACCCAACCAAGAAGAGCGCAAATTGTATCAATGGCGCTTTGGGGCTGAGTGGGCAGGTCTGCGTTAAATCCAAAGTGTGCAAGCGCACCGGTCATCAGCAAGTTAGCGCCTGCCTTAGACAGCTTGCTGGCAAGGTTATCGCAAGTAGATACCAAGCTGTCAATCCGGCGGCCACTCTGCCACTCGATCAGGTCAGCAATATTGTTCCGATTCGTATTAAACATAACAAACGCCAAATTCATACCAAGGGCTACCGTAATGCCGTTGACATAGATAGCACCCAAAGAATAAGGATCAAAAACGAACCAAAGTTTACCCAAAATATAGATCACAGCGGACACGACCATGGTCTTTCTGCGACCCAAACGTCTATCTATAGGTGTTGCCAACAGTGTGGCAACCACAGCAGTAGCAAGAAACACCGCCAAGATGGGTGTAGCTGCAGAAGCGCTGCCAAGAACATATGTAGCATAGTAGTTCAGTGTGCTCATTACCAGCAGATTCAGCATGCCGTAGCAAATTACATAGAAGGTATTCATTACCCAAGAGCGGCTCTTAAGCAACATTTTTATAACATCGAGAACAGGAATCTTAGATTCATCCTCTACAACCTGCTTAACCCGTTCCTTAGTTGTGAAATAGTGGGCCAGACTGCCGCCGATACAAACAAGACCCATAATCGCAGCGGCCCAGAAGAAGGCTCTCTGCCCGTTTTCGTCCTGGAGAACATTACCGTTGACATCCAAGCCACCCAGTAAGTCAAGCAGCGGATACAGCGCCACAGAGCCGATAGCAGAGCCAATACAGCCGCCTAAGTTCCGGGCAACATTGATAGAGCGGCGCTCCGCATCGTCAGCCGTTGCCAAAGAGCCCATAGAGTTATAGGGAATTGCCGCAAAGGTGTTAAACAGCTCAAACAGGAAATAAATAGCAATGGCAATACCCATCTTAAAGCCATAGGAAACATCAAAAGTCGTAAACATCAGCACAACGCTGATTGCCCAAGGCACAGCGCACCAAAGGGCAAAGGGACGGCACTTTTCACCGTTCTTAAACTTATGGTTAACTGCCCAATAGCCAACCATAGGATCGTTAATCGCATCCCAAATAATGCCGATTGCTGTAATCAGGCCAGCATGCTCAATGCTGATGCCCATAACATTTGTCAGGAAGAACAAGTAAAACAGGTCCTTAAAATTAAAGACCACATTACTTGCGGTGGAGAATGTGCAGAAGCCCAATTTCTCACCTAAACCAATCTTATGTTCCTTTGTCTTCATTGTTTTACCCCTCTCTAATTAAAGCCTTCCATATCGTATTCTACAACGGTATAGTATTTGTTCTCATCCAACTCCGCAAGACCACTATCGAGCTTTTCCTTAATCTCGAAGCGTTTGTGCATAAGTTCAGATGGTAAAACCATATCAAAGATCAAGTTGGTATGGTCTTTACCGCAGACCATACGAAAATCGTGGATTGTAATACGCAGATCCTGTGCGCACAATATCTGCCCTACTGCATCCCGCAGACGGCTAAGCTCCGCATCGTCTGTAACAATAGGATCATAATGGATCACAAGATGAATATTATACTTATCCAAGCAAACGCGTTCCAGATTATCAATAATATCATGGCACGCCATTGCGCTTTCCCTGCAGTCCATCTCCACATGTAAACTGCCAAACCGTTGACCTGGACCGTAATCGTGGATCATAAGATCATGGTAGCCCAACACCTTTGGCTCATTTTCCAGCACAGAAAGAATGGCCTGCCGTAGCTGGGGACTCGCAGACTCGCCCAAAAGTGGGCTGATCGTCTGCTTTCCCAACTGGACACCACTATACATAATAAATACGGATAGTGTAAAACTGACATATCCATCAACAGTTAAATCAGTAAAGGTCGCTACCAGTGCAGACAAAAGAATTGCCGCCGTGGTAATAGCGTCGTTGCGACTGTCCACCGCCGTAGCAATCAATGCCGACGATGAAATCAATGCACCCAGCTTTTTGTTAAACAGATACATCCAAAACTTCAAGAGTACCGAAACCACAAGCACTCCGTAAAGAGGTACGGTATAGGCAACGGCTACAGGATGGATAATCTTATCAAAAGAAGTCTTCAGCAGCTCAAAACCGATCAGCAGAATCATTGCTGCTACCGCAAGCCCCGAAAGATACTCATATCGTGCATGTCCATAGGGATGATCTTTATCCGCAGGCTTCTCAGCCAACTTAAAACCGATTAAGGTAACTACTGCGCTGGCTGCATCAGAAAGATTATTCATCGCATCGGCAATTACCGAGAATGCCCCAGTTAAAATACCGACAGCAAGCTTCATAGCCACAACCAGCAGATTACATATTACGCCAACAGTTCCTGACATCCTACCGATTTTCGCACGAATCTCCGGTGATGAAAGAGCTGAATCGTCCTTTACAAATATAGACAACAAAAGTTTTGTCATAAATTCCTCCGAAAAGAAGCAATTTCCCGTATTCTATCATATCCGGCAGACCATTGCAAGAAAAAAGGACGCCGAAGCGTCCTTTTTTATATTATTTTCATATTTTATTGGTCTGTTTCAATCTAAGCAGAAGCTGTCCCATAGGGAAAATGAGGAGGCCTGCGGCAAAGTTGCCGATGGCGTGGGTAACATCAAAGACAAACCCAGTAGCAATCCAGGCAAGCATCCCCTCAAAATCCAGGCCAAAAAGGAGCGCTTGGGCCGGGGCGTAGAGTACGCCAAAGAACAGCCCGTGAAGACAACAGATCAGCGGATATACCACCATAGCCACAGCTTTTGGCATCCTTTTGGGCAACAGCATCGTTATGCCCCAAAGAACTGTCCATATATATAAATACGGAATCCACCAGGTGGCAAAACCGGCAAAAATGCCGTTGAGCATAATATACACATATAGCGGGATCAGCGCCTTTTTGCGAAACGCAATAGTGTATACCATTGTGAGCATACCAAGAATATGGATGTTGGGCAGAACCTCCATAATGATCTTGGATGCAAACATCAGTGCGCCAAGCATCGCATAGACGCACATTTCCCGAACTGAAAGCTTACCCGATCGTGTAGACAAGCTCGTAAACGCCTCCGTCCGTAATATTTGTCTCATCAACACCGGTCATAGCCATTTCACTCTCGATGTAAAACGCCCAGTATGCCATATCCTTGTCATAGTCAGCACGGAGACCGTTCACAACCTTGATATACATGCCGTAATTGCCTTCATCGCCAGCGATCAGTTCATTTTCCAGCAACGCTGCGCCAACTGTCTTTGCGTCGGTCTTAATGGTAAATACCACACCTTTGCCTTCATTGTCCTTGACCGTTACGGTGATTGTTTTGCTGCCTGTGCCGAGGGTGGTATCCTCTGTGTAGCGAGCAGTGCCATCCACATAGACAGGACCTTTGTTCCGGTTGCAACCAGCAAATAATGCCACAACACAGAAGATTACCAGGATAAGAGAGATTGCTTTTTTCATTGTTTCTACCTACTTTCATATATTTTCGTATGAAAGAAAGCGCAAAAAGCACCCTTCCACAGAAGGGTGCAATCCGACTCTTAGTCATTGCCGCATTCCCCTCCTGATTTGCCCAAGGGTCTTGTTTGCAGATCCACAGAACGATAGGCATCCCGACTTATGCGTTGCCGCAAATACGGTAATGGCTGTTGCCACGGATTCGCACCGTGTTCCCCTATCTCCTCACGCCTGGGCGCTCAGAAAGAAATACATCATGAACTGTGGGTATTCTTTTATACAGGCGTTAGTATAGCGCAGAATAAGCAAAAAGTCAATGGAAAATACAGACAAAAAGCACCGCAGGAAAATCCGCAGTGCTTTTCATAATTATTTCTTAATCTTCTTGTCGGCTTTTGCCTTAGCTCTTGCTTCCTCAGCCTTGCGAGCTTCTTCCTTTGCCTTCTCAGCGGCAGTCTCATTGGTAGACAAAGCCCACAATGCAAACTCAACACGAACCTGATCTGCACTGGTTTCAATGACGAACTTGTCGCTCTTTACATCAACAACAACGCCGCAAATACCGCCAATCGTAGTAACGCGGTCGCCATTTCGCAGCTCAGAACGCATCTTTTCTGCTTCCTTCTTGCGCTTGTTCTCAGGCCGGATCAGCATGAAGTAGAACAGCGCGATCATAATGGCAAACATCGGCAGCAGACTCAGCAGATCAGCAGCAGGATTCACTGTGGTGGTAGTATCCTCTAAAAAATGAAACATAAATGTAACTCCTTTTGTGTTTTATCCAAGTCATTATACCATTATTTAGGTAAATTGCAACTGTAATTTAGATTCTGCGAGATAATTTCTCAGAAAATTCACATCTGAAGGCCTCAAATGTGCCATTATCCAGATGGTAACGGATTTTTTCCATCAGCTTATTATAGAAATACAAGTTATGCATAACTGCAAGGCGCATAGCAAGCATTTCGTCTGCCACGAATAGATGGCGAATATAGGCTCTTGTATAGCGGCGGCACACCGGGCAATCGCACTGGGGATCAATAGGCTGCATGTCCAGCTGATATTTTGCGTTTTTCAGGTTGATTGCGCCCTCCCAAGTAAATAGCCGGGCATGCCGGGCATTTCGGGCAGGCATGACACAATCAAAGAAGTCCACGCCACGGGCAACAGCCTCGATAATATTGGTAGGCGTACCGACACCCATCAGGTATCGAGGTTTATCCGTAGGCATATGAGGCTCAACCGCCTCAATGATGTCATACATCTCCTCTGCCGTCTCACCAACTGCCAAACCGCCGATGGCATAGCCAGGTAAATCCAGTTCAGCTATCCGCTTCATATGATCAATACGAATATCCGAATACGTACCGCCCTGGTTGATACCCCAAAGCATCTGCTGGGGATTTACCGTATCGGGCAGAGCATTGAGCCGTGCATTTTCTGCTTTGCAGCGGACAAGCCAGCGGTAGGTTCTATCCACGCTGTCCAACACATATTTCCGGGGAGCAGGATTTTCAATACATTCATCGAAAGCCATACAGATATCCGAACCCAGATTGGACTGAATCTGCATGCTCTCTTCGGGGCCCATAAATATTTTATGGCCGTCAATATGGGAGGCAAAAGTTACGCCTTCCTCCTTGATTTTCCGGAGCGAGGACAAGGAAAACACCTGAAATCCGCCGGAGTCAGTCAATATTGGCTTATCCCAGGTCATAAATTTATGAAGGCCGCCGCACTTCTTCACCACCTCGTCGCCGGGGCGAAGGTGCAGATGGTAGGTATTGGATAGTTCTACCTGGCAACCAATATTTTCAAGATCCTCAGCACTGAGAGCGCCTTTAATGGCAGCCTGAGTACCAACATTCATAAATACCGGTGTCTGAACTGTGCCGTGGGCGCAGGTAAATTCACCCCGACGGGCAGCGCCTTCCGTCTTGAGTAGCTTAAACATAATAACCTCTCGATCAAATAATCAGCATCGCATCTCCAAAGGAGAAAAAGCGGTATTTTTCCTGCATGGCTTCACCATAAGCACGCAGAACGTTATCCCTGCCCGCAAAGGCAGAGACAAGCATCACAAGGGTACTTTCCGGCAAATGGAAATTGGTGATCAGGCCATCCATTGCCCGGAATTTATAACCAGGATAGATGAAAATATCCGTCCATTTACTGCCAGATATAAATGTACCGTCCGCACAGGCTAGAGACTCCAATGTACGGCAAGAAGTCGTTCCAACGCAGATGATTCGTCCACCCGCTTTTCTGGTTTTATTCAAAATGTCTGCCGTCTCTGAAGGCAATATACACAGCTCACTGTGCATATGGTGGTCATTGATATTCTCAACTTTAACAGGGCGGAATGTGCCAAGGCCGACGTGCAACGTTACAAATGCTAGGGATACACCATTTGCCTTCAATTTATCCAGGAGTTCCTGGGTGAAATGGAGGCCTGCAGTAGGTGCGGCCGCAGAACCAACCTCCCGGGAATAGACAGTCTGATACCGTTCCTGATCCTGCAGCTGTGCCTTAATATAAGGCGGCAATGGCATTTTTCCTAATCGTTCCAGCACCTCAAGAAAGATACCTTCAAAGTGGAATTCTACCAAACGATTGCCATCATCCAGTACATCCAGGATAGTTGCAGTCAGTTCACCGTTACCAAAAATCACTTCCTGGCCGGGCAGTAGCTTCCTGCCAGGTTTCGCCAGACATTCCCACTTTCTATCACCCATATCCCGCAGCAAAAGAAGCTCTACTGCGCCGCCGGAGGGTCGTTTTCCCAACAGCCGGGCAGGCAGCACCCGGGAATCGTTCATTACAAGGCAGTCTCCAGGCTGCAGGTAATCATATACATCAAAAAAATGTTTATGGTAAGTCTCCCCTGTCTTGCGATCCAACACCAAAAGCCGAGAAGAATCCCGCTTTTCCAAAGGGGTCTGTGCGATCAATTCCTCGGGCAGATCGTACCAAAAATCTTCTGTTTTCAGGTGAGAAACCGTGGTTTCCTCCTTCATTTTATCTCCTCCACTATGAAAGGTCATTGGAAATAAGGTCATCCAACGTTTCCCGCTTAACTGCTACATAATCTTCTCCATTACGGAGCATAACCACAGGAGGTCTGGGAATTCGGTTATAATTGGATGCCATCGAGTAGTTATAAGCGCCGGTGGTACAAACAGCAACCGTATCGCCGCGAACAGGCTTCGGCAGAACCACATTGGGCTGTAGTATATCTCCGGACTCACAGCAGCGACCAACAAGGTCGCAGGTAAATGCGGCCGGCTCATTCATTCGGTTAGCCAGATAGACCGTATAGGCAGAGCCGTAGAGAGCGTATCGGGGATTGTCGGTCATACCGCCATCTACAGACAGATAATTCTTATAGCCGGTGATTTCCTTAACCGTACCGGCTGTATAGAGGGTCATACCGGCATCTGCAACGATGCTTCTGCCAGGCTCCATAATAACTTTGGGCATCGGCAGACCCAGTTCTCCTGTCAAGCTGCGGATATACTCTGCAACCTTACAAATACTTGCCGGAATATCCACATAGGGATCACTTTCCACATAACGGACACCGTAGCCACCGCCAATGTCAAAAATCTCAGGCGCATAGCCGGTTTTTTCCTGCATATCCCGCGCGAAGGTCAGCATTACCTTTGCTGAATCCAGATACACGCTATCGGAATCGTCAAATACCTGAGAACCCACATGACAATGGTAACCCAAAAGGGAAACATTCTTACAGGCAAGGGCTGCTTTCACAAAATCCTCCGCCTGCCCGGTTTCAATGGCCACACCGAATTTGGAGTCTACCTTACCGGTGGCAACCGCTTCATAGGTATGGGGATCAATACCGGGGGTCAATCGCAGGAGAATCTTTTGGCAGATCCCACGTGCAGCAGCAATTCTGTCTACAGCGGAGAGCTCATCCACGCCATCCACAACAATACAGCCGACACCGCAGTCCATAGCAAAGGAAACGTCTGCGTCGGTTTTATTGTTGCCGTGGAAAAAGGCCTTTTCCATAGGGAAGCCTGCCTTAAAAGCCGTGAAAATTTCACCAAGCGAAACAAGATCTACAGACATACCTTCCTCCCGCATAATCTCGTATATGCGCTTAAAGCAGGCTGCCTTGCCGGCATAGGAGGGATAACTCCCCTCCCCAAACGCCTCAACCATTGATGTCTTGTAAATCCGGCAATTATGACGGATTCGATCCTCGTCCATAAGGTACAAAGGCGTTCCGTATTTTTCAGCCAGCAAAATTGTATCTCTGCCGGCAAATGTCAGGTGTCCAATTTCATTGACACCGATATTTTCACAAATCATACTTTCTTCCAATCTTAAAGCATATGGGCAATGAGTTCTTCTCTGGGTGTAGCAGACAAATCCGCAGGAGCAACATCAAACACGCACTTGCAGCCATAATCACCACGGCTTGCCATCCGATACACAGCACGGGCAAAAGCCACAAGAACGCTGCCGGTAAATTCCGGGTTAGAGTCCAATGTCAGCTTAAACTCCACAACCTGATTGTTACCGCTGCCGGTCTTTCCCGTTCGGATCACACTGCCACCGTGAGGAAGAGCGCTGTGCTGGGCACGCATCTCGTCCATCGTAATAAAAGTAACCGTCGTGTCATAGTCAGCAAAGTAGCCGGGCATTGTAACAATTTGACGGCGAATTTCTTCCTGATCCGCACCATCTGCAGCCACTACATAGCACTGACGCAGGTGCTTTTCCCGGGTGGTAAGAGCAGGGTTTTCGCCACTACGGACACGGTCCATCGCTTCCTCGATAGGCACGGTATACTGCCGGGCATCCACTACACCCGGAATACGGCGAATAGCATCGGAATGACCTTGGGAAACACCTCTGCCCCAGAAAGTATAATCCTTGCCCTCAGGCAAAATTGCACTGCCATATAGGCGATTCAAGGAGAACATACCAGGATCCCAGCCGCAGGAAATAAGAGCAGTTGTATTGCTCTTTTTAGCCACAGTATCCGCCGCGCGATAATGGGCGGGAATGCTGCTGTGATTGTCATACGAGTCCACAAGATGGAAATGTTCCGCCAGGGCGGGTGTCATCTCGGGTAGGTCCGTAGCGCTGCCGCCGCAAAGAATCATTACGTCGATTTTCCCTTTCCAGGCAAGCACCTCGCTCGTATGCACAACGGAAGCGCCCTCCGTTGCAATTTTCAGGGTTTTAGGGTCGCGTCGTGTAAACACAGCCACAAGCTGCATATCCGGGTTCTGAGCGATGGAGGCTTCCACTCCCCGCCCCAAATTGCCATAGCCATAAATTCCGATATTCATAGAAAATCCTCCGTAAAAGGAATTTTATGTTTAATTTATTAACCCCAGTTCACGCATAATAGAAAGGAGCTTTTCCTGATGCTCCTCTTCCATAGGTGTCAAAGGCAGACGGACATAATTTTCACAGAAGCCCATGGCTGCCATTGCCGCTTTTACAGGAATAGGATTGACCTCACAGAAGAGGGCGTTGACAAGGGGTAAGTACTTAAACTGCATAGCAGCGCTACCAGCAACATCGCCGTTAAAGAACTTATGGCACATTTCGCTGGTCTCTTTCGGCAAAAGGTTGGAAAGCACAGAAATAACACCGCTTCCACCTAAAGAAAGAAGGGGCACAATCTGGTCGTCATTACCAGAATAAAGGTCCAGCTTACCGCCGACTAAGCTTGCGGTGGCAACCGCGCTGGAAATATCGCCGTTGGCTTCCTTAATGGCGCAAACATTGGGATGATCCGCTAAGGCTGCATAGGTGGCAGGCGCAATGTTTACGCCTGTGCGGGAAGGAACGTTATACAAAATGATGGGCTTTGTAGAGGCATCGGCGATTGCGGTAAACATCCGGATGAGACCCTTTTGGGTTGCCTTATTGTAATAAGGGGTAACCACCAACATAGCATCGTAACCAAGCTCACAGGCGAACTTAGTCATATCAATGGCATAGGCGGTGTCATTGGAGCCTGTGCCGGCAACGGCAGGCACTCTTCCGGCAATCCGCTCAATGGCAAAACGCAGAACTTCGCGATGCTCTTCGTCTGTAAGGGTAGATGCCTCGCCGGTAGTACCGGCAATTACCAGCGCATCAATACCAGACTCGATCTGCCAATCAATCAGGCGGCCAAAGGCTTCATAATCCACACCATTTTCATTGAGGGGTGTAATCAGCGCAGTTGCTGCGCCACGGAAGATAGGATTTTTAGTCATAACCATTCTCCATTCATTATTATTCTGCACCGCAGGACAAAGAAAAAACGGCTACCGGACGGATAGCCGAAAATAATCGCAAATCAAAATGGCCGCATTAGTATCCAGCCTTTTTCCGATCCATAATAGCTCTCCGCTTTCCCGACAGCCACGGAAATATTCTTCCCGTGTCCAGAAAAGCGCACGCCTCGCTTCCCTTCGGCAGCGGCCCCTTTCTCCTGTGCAACGGTTGCGACCCTTACACACAGGATATTTTTGACAACTGCGCCTCTATCCTTTGGTATTAAATTTAAATAATAATAACATATTTCCCTATAATAATCAATCTATTTTTCGCAAAAATAAGCTTCTTTCTGTGCTATATCAATTATTTTCCTCCTGCATAGACTGATACGGAGGTGTAAGCCTATGAAAAAACCTATTTTCACCGGTGTATGCACAGCGCTCGTTACGCCTTTTTGGGCAGATACAGTAAATTACCCCCTTGCTGAAATTCTTTTGAGACGACAAATGAATGCCGGAATTTCGGCTGTTGTTCTTGCCGGTACGACCGGAGAAGCGCCAACCCTTTCCGATGAAGAAAAGATTACCTTATTTGCCCGGTGCAAAGCTTTTGCTGGCGACGCTTGCACCATCATCGCCGGTACAGGCTCAAACTCTACGGCGCACACCGTAGAGCTTAGCCGCGCCGCTGAAGCCGTAGGTGCTGACGCTATATTAGTTGTATCCCCGTATTACAATAAGGCTACACCCGAGGGGCTTATTGCACATTATCTCTCTGTTGCAGAGGCGGTAAATATTCCTATTATTGTTTACAACGTACCCAGTCGCACCTGTACCGATATTCCGGTTTCGGTTTATCAGCGGCTATCGCTCCATCCAAATATCGTTGGCGTAAAAGAGGCGTCTGCAGACATCACAAAGATTACGGAAATCCGCGCCGTTTGCGGGGATGATTTTATCATCTGGTCTGGCAACGACGATCAGATCGTACCCTGTACTGCATTAGGTGGGAAAGGCGTTATTTCTGTTTTGTCAAACGTCCTCCCTGCAGAGACCCTAAAAATGACAAACGCTGCACTATCCGGTGATTTTGACACTGCCAGAGCTTTGCAATGCCAGCTTCATCCTGTAATCAAAGCGCTATTTTCTGAGGTCAATCCCATACCGGTAAAAGCTGCAATGGATATACTTGGTTACGATTGTGGCGGTTGTCGCCTTCCCTTGTGTGATATGTCGGTCGAACGAAGAGAGCTTCTGAGAAAACTTTTACAAACTTAAAATACCGGGGCAACGCCCCGGTATTTTACTGTCTTCTTGCTAAGGTATAGTCATCACCCTGCCGATAGTAAGGGCAATGGCTTTTTCCGGATGTGAGAAAACGGTACATTTCGTCCTCATCCAAATCCATTATGCAAACATATTCATCAAACTCTTCATCATAATCATAATACCAGCAGGTATCGCATTCGCAGCCCAAAGCTAAGCCCCCTTTAGAGGTTATTTAAGTATGCCAAAGCATCAAAAGGACGTATTTTCTCATCCTTGCGAAGATATAGCGGATGGTGGGGATGCCCCTTTTTGCTCACCGCACCGGCGCAGTACCAGCTTGCACCGTATCTCTCCCCTATCTCCAGCATATCCCGCAGACAATCCGGCAGATAAGGTCGCTTTTCAATAATCGTTCCCCAAGCCGCCCAAACAGCCGGTTCTTCCGATAAGGAAAGCACATAAGAAAATGCCTCCATATTCTCTTTATGGAGCTGTAAATTGCAGCTCTGCTCCATATCATCCGGATTGGTTGCCCGCTGGGCATAGACGTTGAACATAATAAAACTGTCGAATCCATTACCAAGTGCGATCCGCTCCACGGATTTGAGCGTATTGTCAAGATCCCCCGGTTTTGCGGTGGATGGATTAATTCCAATACAAATCAAAGGTTTCTTGCCACGGGTACCAAGTATATATCTGTATTCTGAGTAGAAATTGGGCGCATAAATCCAATTATTTACATCATATTCCGAATTTGGCGTATCCGCTGCCGCCAACGCCTCCCGGAAAGTTACTAACTGAAGCTGCGTGGTTGCACCCTTGGGTATATGCATTCCGTTTCCTCCTCAATCCCAGATGACCTCATCAACGGGAATATCAAATGCCTCCACAGGCAGATTGTCACGAATTTGAAAGTCGTAACACAGAGCAACTGTGGGATGCTCCGGCTCGTCAGACAAAAACCTGTCATAAAAGCCGCCGCCATAGCCAATTCTATGCCCATCTGTATCAAAAGCAAGCCCCGGCATCAGGACTAAGGCTTCCTTGTCTTCAGCTACCGGACCGTCTGCAATTGGCTCCGGAATACCGCAATATCCGGTTTCCACCTGAGAAAAATCTGTAATGTAAATAAACTTCATTTCCTCTCCGTAGACCTTGGGAACTGCGACCTGCTTTCCATCCGCCATTGCCTGTTTGAGCAAATCCCAGGTGCGAACCTCCTGATTATACGGCAGATAACCATAGATCGTCTTAGCGTTTTTATATGGAGCGCTCTTCAGGAATTTCTCAGAAAGCCGCTGGCTGCGCAGCAAGATTTCCTCCTCAGTCATAGCTTTTTTTAATTGGCGAATTTCCTTGCGCAGTGTAGCCTTATCCATAACCATCACCTGTTTTTTCTTTCATCTTAACAGCAAATTATCAAAAGTTCAAGTATAAAAAAAGGGCGGTCAACCGCCCTTTTTCCCAGTTTCCTCAAATAGACGCTCCGAGCAATAGCGAATGATGGAGCTACGCGTTATAATGCCAATAAAGGTGTCCTTATCATCCACAACAGGCACAAAATTCTGTGTGCTTGCTCTCTGTACAAGGTCGTGCATATCCGTTGTAACACGCACAGGAATATTATCCCGGCGCCGCTCCAATTCCGCAATCCGACGCGCCTCCGCCTGACGCATATCCATATAACAGATATTCTTCAGCGCCCAAAGCAAATCGCCTTCTGTAATGGTTCCTCTATATTCCCCTCTGCGGTTCAAGATTGGAAGCGCCGCATAGCCGGCTGCTTCCATTTTTTCCAACGCCTGTCGGATGGTGTAGTCATCGTAAACAAAGGCGCACATTGCCTTTGGCATAAGAAAAAATAAGATATTATTCATAAATATGTAGCATCCTTTCAGGGATGGGCACCCCCCACTCCCTGTTATATTATAGCACAGAACGCGAAAGGAATAATGAATATTTTTGCAATTTTTGCATTATTGGCAGCCAAATTTTCGCTTTGCATTTTGTGCAATATGCACAAAGCAACCAAACAGCATTAAGGGCTACACCAAATGGTGTAGCCCTTGTTTTTACTGATAGTAAACATACTTGCCAAAATAGGGGTAATCTTCTATTAAATCAGAAAGTGTGGTTCGGTATTGAGAGCCGGGATCACGAATCAGAAAACCACCGGTCTGCAATGTGTTTCCACCACTGTATCCGTAAATGATCGCCCAGTGCTGACCGCCGCTTCTGTTGGAAAAACCAACAATGACCGGTTTTCCTGCGCGGAGATATTCATAGATTGCTTTCAAATCCAGCCCATTGGTAACACCGACATAGTTTTCGGGCCAGTACAGACTTCCGGACGAAGTATAGGAAAGGCTTTTCGCCATCGCATCGGGGTAAATTGTTTTCCCGCGGCGGTAGGACTCCGACATTGCAAGCGCAGTTGTCGTACAGCCGATTTTTCCTATTGTCTGTCCGGATGCGCCTAATGTTACCCAAGACCAACGACTGTCTGTCTGCTGAAAGTACGGCACAGACAAAGATACCGCGCTATACTGGTTGTCAAAAGCCAGGTATTGCGTATTTACATAGCCGGTTTTGATACCATTATACAACACCTTACGCCAATTTCCTGTGGACGACAGAACAATAATCCTTGTCCCCTTTGCCAAACTATCTATTCTCGAATAAGATGTACCCGCTCCGCTTCTTACATTCAGCGGACTGCTATTTGTAGCCACAGACGCTACAGAGCTATCTACAACTTTTATATAACTACTGTGGCAGTATCCATAGCGCCCTTGTGCGTACTCCACATACCACCAGTTACCATTCTTAGAAAGAAGGGTTACATAGCTGCTCTTTTTCAGTGTTGCTACGATTCCTGACGATGTGGATGTACTACGCCGCACATTTAAGTATCCGGAAGATACGGATACAACACCGGCCTTCGAATCACTTGTTGCAGCTTCTGCCCGCATGGGTAAAAGGCAATAAGCGGATAAAATCAAGACAAGAAATAAAATGAGTATTCTTCTTCCGATAAAAACCACCTCTCAAATCAAATTCAGGCTTGCAAGTCCTGTATGTATTTTATCGAATTCAGTCGAAGCAATCAACCTGAAAATTCTTCCAGCACCTGAAACAGCACAGAAACAAACAAAACCCTCTTGCGAATAATACTCCGCAAGGGGCTGTCTTTTATGTAATATTTTCGCTGTGATACAGACCGGATTGCACCATCGATACATAATCGTCATCTGCTACCACAATATGATCCGTGAGGGAAATGCCCACTGCATTCAGGCTCCTTGCTATCATTTTAGTTGTCTGTACGTCTTCCGCGGAAGGCACTGCCACTCCGCTGGGATGATTATGAGCGAGAACAACAAATGTAGCCTTTACTCCCAAAGCAATTTCAACGACACGACGAATGGAAATACTGGCAGAATTTACACTGCCTTCCCCGATTTCTCTGCAAACAATTTTCTTGCATTTGGCATCCAGACACAAAAGGATAACCGTCTCATTTTTACGGCTATGGAAGTAATTAACAAGATAATCTCCGCACTTTTCAATGGTATTTAACGCAGATCCGTCATTTGCCTGATTCACTCTGTAATAACGGCAGGCCGCAGATATCAGTGGCAGAAATGTTGCCGTTCCTTCTCCGATTCCGGGCACCGCCATCAATTCTTCCGGTGTTGCGTCCAAAACCTGGTGGAAAGAGCCAAAATGAGACAGAAGGGCGTGTGCCAGCTCATTGGTATCTTTACGGGGGATGCAATAGAACAAAAGAAGCTCTAATGCATTTACCTCTTCAAAATTATCCAAGCCTTCCCTAAGGAATCGCGATCGCAATCTATCCCTATGTCCACTGTGAATTGACATATTTTCCACCTCAAAATAGTTTTTTCTTGCTATTTGCAGAATATTTGTTACAATAAGAAAAAGTGCGAATCTTGACGAATACTGCGTGAAACAATTTCCAAATTATGCACAACCTAATCTCAAAAGGAGAGAGAGTATGCAAGATTACAACCAAGCCGCCCAACTACTGAAAATACTGGATCGGCCCGCATTTGCTGTAACTGACGGAACTATAGTACTGGCCAACGATGCCGCTGTGCAAAGACAGGTTGAAATTGGCGCACAGATAGAATCCATCCTTCTCACAGGAAAAGAAGCCTATGGCGCATTTACAGATGGCCGACTTCATCTTCGCCTGAATATAGGAGAGACCGTATGGGATGCTTCCGTTACAAAAACAATGGACGTAGACTTGTTCCTTATGGAGCATTCTGTAAGTGAGCAGGAACTGCAAATTATGTCCCTTGCGGCTATGCAGCTTCGCTCTCCGCTGTCTGAGCTGATGGCCTTAACAAATCAGCTATTTCCCGAGGGTTCGGTAAAAGACCCTGCACTTTTGGCAAAGCTGAACCGCAGTCTGCTTTCCATGCAAAGACTCATTGGCAATATGGCAGATGCTCCGCGGTACAGTAACTCCGTAAATCATTTAATGCAGACACGAAATGTCAATGCCTATATACAGGAGATTATGGAGAAATCACAACTTCTGCTGGAAAAGGCAGGTTATAAGCTCACCTATACTGCACCGGAAGAAGAAATTTTCGCCCTGGTTTCCGCAGAACGACTGGAGCGAGCAATTTACAATCTTCTGTCCAATGCCATGAAGTTCTCCCCTGTTGGTAGTTTGGTTACCGTTCGTCTGGAAAAATGCGGAGAGATGCTTATGCTCACCGTTACAGACGAAGGCAACGGTCTCTCAAATGATACCTGTGAAAATATCTTTACACGCTACCTCCGAGAGCCTGCCATCGAGGACAGCAGAGTTGGAATGGGTCTGGGTATGCTATATGTCTGCGCAGCAGCATCTTCCCACGGAGGAACTGTTCTGTTACGCCAGCCTGAAGGAAAAGGTCTCAGCGTTACAATGACACTTTCTGTCAAAAACAACCGTCCGGGTATGTTCCACTCCGATATTTTCCCCATTGATTACAGCGGCGGGCAAGATCACGCACTGTTGGAATTATCTGATGTACTCCCCTCGGAACTTTACGAAAAATAACCTATGCCGGCCTGCATTGCAGGCCGGTCTTTTTACAGATAATCTTTCAGGTACCGACCGGTATAGCTTTCCTGAACTGTCGCTAATTCCTCAGGCGTACCGCAGGCAACTATATTGCCGCCCATATCGCCGCCCTCCGGGCCTAAGTCAATCAAGTAGTCCGCAGACTTAATGACATCCAGATCGTGCTCAATAACCAACACTGTATTGCCAGCATCCACCAGTTGCTGCAGCACCTCAATCAGCTTGTGAACATCTGCTGCATGAAGTCCTGTAGTCGGCTCGTCCAAGATATAGATTGTTCTGCCCGTAGACACTCTGGCAAGCTCCGTCGCCAGCTTTACACGCTGGGCTTCGCCGCCGGAAAGGGTTGTACTGGACTGCCCGAGACGGATATATCCCAGGCCTACATCTACAAGGGTCTGAATTTTTCGCTGGAGCTTGGGAAGATTCTCAAAAAACTGAGCCGCTTCCTCAGCCCGCATATCCAGCACCTGCGCAATATTCTTGCCCTTATACTGGACCTCCAAGGTTTCCCTGTTATAGCGTTGCCCACGGCAAACCTCACAAGGCACATATACGTCAGCCAAGAAATGCATTTCGATCTTAACAAGGCCATCACCGTTACAAGCCTCGCATCTGCCGCCCTTGACATTAAAGGAAAATCTTCCCGGTCCATAGCCACGAATCTTCGCATCCTTTGTAGCAGCGAACAACTCACGGATGTCATTAAACACGCCGGTATAAGTTGCAGGATTTGAACGGGGTGTACGACCGATAGGACTTTGGTCAATATCTATCACCTTATCCAGATGCTCTATGCCGCGAATACAGCGACAAGCGCCCGGACGAGTTCTTGCGTGATTAAGTTTGCCTGCCAACGTCTTTTGTAGTATTTCTCGGACAAGGCTGGATTTTCCTGAACCGGACACACCGGTAACGCAGGTTAATGTGCCAAGGGGGATAGACACATCCACATCCTGCAGATTGTTCTCCGACGCACCCTCCACCGTAAGAAAATGTCCATTGCCAACGCGGCGGGCACTGGGTACGGGGATCTTTTTCACACCGGAAAGGTACTGGCCTGTAATGGACCGCGGTTCCGCAATGATTTCCTCAAGGGTGCCGGATGCAATAATCTCTCCACCGTGGCTGCCTGCTCCAGGGCCAACATCCACAATATAGTCCGCAGCACGCATCGTATCTTCATCGTGTTCTACTACGATCAAGGTATTTCCCAAATCACGCAGGCGTTTCAGGGTAAGCAGGAGCTTATCGTTATCCCTTTGGTGCAAGCCAATGGAAGGTTCATCAAGAATATATAATACACCCATCAAGGATGAGCCGATCTGTGTCGCCAGACGGATCCGCTGACTTTCACCGCCGGAAAGGGTGGCAGATGCCCGGGACAAAGTAAGATAGCCCAAGCCTACATCCATCAGAAAATTCAACCGAGCCTTGATTTCACGAACGATTTGCTGCGCAATAATTGCCATGTTGCCTTCCAAATGCAGTCCATCCATAAAGGCAAACGCCTTGGCAATATTCATTTCGCAGATGTCCATAATACCGATACCGCCAACCGTAACTGCTCGGGCAATTTCAGAAAGACGCTTGCCGTTACAAGTAGGGCAAGGCGCAGAGGACATACATTCCTCCAGCTCTTTCCTGACAGAATCGGACTGGGTTTCCCGGAATCGGCGGCTGATATTATTCAGCACGCCCTCAAAAGGCTGCTCAAGCACACCCCAACCGCTTCCCCGGTTGTAGGTCATACGCAGTTTCTCCCCTTTTGTACCATAGAGGATAACATCTATGGCCTCAGGAGAGAGCGTTTCAACAGGCGCTGTTAAAGAGAAATTGTATTTCTTAGCAAGCGCCTCAAAATACATTCTAAAGATAGAATCTGTCCGGGCATTTTGCCAGCCGGAAGCCTGAATTGCGCCGTCAAAGATAGATATAGACTTATCCGGAATGACAAGATCTGCATCCGCAACCAGCTGGAAGCCCAGGCCGGCACAGTGCGGACAGGCGCCTGCAGGATTGTTGAAGGAGAACATTCTCGGTTCCAGCTCTGTCAGGCTGATTCCACAGTCATCACAGGCATAATTCTGAGAAAAGGACAGTTCTTCCCCTGTATCCGGCAAATGGATAACTACAAGACCCTCAGAGTGGGTACAGGCAGTTTCCACAGAGTCCGTCAAACGCCGACGCTGTCCTTCCCTGATGACCAGTCTATCCACTACCAATTCAATGGTATGCTTTTTGTTTTTTTCACAGGTGATTTCCTCACCAAGGTCATAGAAAATGCCATCCACACGGACACGGGCAAAACCACTCTTTCTGGCATCTTCAAAAACCTTAATGTGTTCGCCTTTTTTTCCGCGAATAACAGGAGAAAGAACAATAAAACGAGTGCCCTCCCCCATGGATTCTATACGATCAACAATCTGGTCTATGGATTGACGGCGAATTTCCTTTCCGCATTTCGGACAGTGTGGAATACCAACCCGCGCCCACAAAAGACGCAGATAATCATAGATCTCTGTAACCGTGCCTACTGTGGATCTGGGGTTTTTAGATGTTGTCTTTTGATCAATAGAAATAGCCGGAGAAAGTCCATCAATACTATCCACATCGGGCTTATCCATCTGTCCTAAAAACTGACGGGCATAAGAGCTAAGGCTCTCAACATACCGTCGCTGACCCTCAGCATAAATGGTATCAAACGCAAGGCTGGACTTACCGGAACCGGATAAGCCTGTAAAGACCACAAGCTTGTCCCGCGGAATTGTAAGGTCAATATTTTTAAGGTTGTTCTCCCGCGCGCCGCGGATGCGGATCGTATCGCCCATAGCTATTCTCCATTTCTAAAAATCGCTCATTATAGTATAGCACAGATTATTCTTATACACAATAGGAAGTTTTAACGGAAATTTCCTATTTCCACCTGAATAAGCCCGGGAAAAATTGCACAAATCCTGGGAAATATCTTTATAAAATTTGTTACTTAAAATTTCCATATTGTGTTGCATTTTAGTAGAGTATCGTGCTATAATACGCATATATGTACTGTAATCAACTACAGACATAAAATGAATATAAGCGAGGTAGTTTCTGATGATTGCATACGGCGATAATATTAAGGTCTTTTGCGGCAATTCCAACCCCCAGTTTGCCAAGACAATCTGCAAAGAACTGGGCATTCCTTTGGGTAACAGCGAAGTAAAAACTTTTGCCGACGGTGAAGTATCTGTTTCCCTAAACGAGACCGTCCGTGGTGCTGATGTTTTCCTGGTTCAATCCACCTGCAAACCCGTTAACGATCATCTGATGGAGTTGCTGGTTATGATTGATGCCTGCCGCCGCGCCTCTGCCGGTCGGATTACTGCGGTCATCCCCTACTTTGGTTACGCTCGTCAGGATCGTAAGGCTAAGAGCCGCGACCCCATTTCCGCAAAGCTTGTAGCCAATATGCTCACAGCCGCCGGCGCCGACCGCATCCTGACAATGGATCTCCACGCCGCACAGATCCAGGGCTTTTTTGATATCCCTGTTGACCATCTGTTGGGCAATCCTACCTTTGTAAAATACTACCTCGATAAATTCCCCGAAGACAAGTTCAACCACGATGATTTCGTTGTTGTTTCTCCCGACGTTGGCTCTGTTGCCCGTGCCCGCGCCTTTGCAGCAAAAGTACATATGGGTCTGGCTATTGTAGACAAGCGCCGTCAGAAAGCCAATGTCTGCGAGGTTATGAATGTTATCGGTGATGTCCGCGGCAAGACCTGCATTATGTACGACGATATGGTAGACACTGCCGGTTCTCTCTGCAACGCTGCTAACGCCCTCGTAGAAGTAGGCGGTGCTAAGGCAGTCTACGCCTGCGCTACCCATGGTGTTCTCTCAGGTCCTGCTTTTGATCGGATTACCAACAGCGCTATCCAGGAGCTGGTGTTCCACAACACCATTCCTATGCCTGAAAACTGCCCCTGCGATAAGATCAAAATGCTGGATGTCGCACCGATTTTCGCCCGAGCAATCGCCCACGTCCACGGCGGCACATCTATCGCTGACCTTTTCTAAGCCGTGTTTGGACGAAAAGAAGAAGCCTGGCTCATTGTCGGCTTAGGCAATCCCGGAAAAGATTATGCCTATACGCGCCACAACGCAGGCTATCGGGCATTAGATGTACTTGCGCAGCGGCTTAACTGCAAAGTAGACAAGAGTAAATTTCAGGGGTTATACGGGCAGGCGAAATTTGGCGCAACAAAGCTTTTTCTATTAAAGCCGCTGACCTATATGAATTTATCCGGTCAGTCTGTTCTCCAGCTTTCCGCTTACTTTCATATCCCGCCGGAACGTATCATCGTTCTGTTTGACGATATTTCCCTGCCACCCGGCAGACTGCGTATCAGGGCAGACGGTTCAGCCGGTGGCCATAATGGTATAAAATCCATTATCGCTCAGTTGGGCAGTCAGGATTTTCCCCGGGTTAAAATCGGTGTTGGGGCAAAACCCAGTGCAGACCGGGATCTTGCCGATTGGGTACTATCCCCATTCTCCGCACAGGAGGAAAAAGCGCTTTCCTTTTCTCTTGAAAAGGCGGCTGAGGCTACGCTTGCCATTGTGGAAAAAGGTGTTCCTGCCGCTGCCAACCTGTATAATGGCAGCCATCCCGAATAAGATATAGAGAAAATACGGAGAGGGGGTCTAATCCCCCTTTCCGCGTTCTTACGTGGAGCAAAAATTTGTGAGGTGTCATATGAAGGAGATCTTAAATATTCTTAATAACTTACCTGAATACCGGACTCTCCTTGAGTGTCTGGAGTCTTCTTCTGCCGTTGCGCTGACTGGCATTAGCCAAATCAACCGAAGCCACATTCTCGCAGCTCTCTTCAGCCACAGTGCCCGCCCCATCGTTGTAATCTGCCAGGATGATATGGCGGCAAAACGCCTTCAGAGCGAGCTTACAGCCTTCACTGGGGAAACATTCCCTATTTTGCCCAGTCGTGAACTTACCTTATATGATAGCATTGGCGTCTCCCGCGGCTGGGAACAAAAACGTCTGCGGCAATTATACGACCTATCTACAGGAGAGACCCGTCTGCAAATTATGTCCTGGGAATCTCTTGCCATCCGGACAATGCCACCAGAGCTTCTAGACCGTACTGTATTCACTCTTACCGTCGGGCAAGAGTACGAACTATCCGCTTTGATTTCCAGACTCACTGAAGCCGGCTATAGCCGTTGTTCTATGGTAGAAGGACCCGGACAATTTGCTGTCCGGGGAGGCATTTTGGATGTATTCTCCCCTGCCGCCGACCGGCCTTTCCGCGCTGAATTCTTTGGTGATGAGCTGGATACAATCGGTTACTTTGATACAGATACACAGCGCCGCACAGAAAACACCGAAGAAGTAGTTCTTCTTCCCGTAGGCGAAACGCAGCCCTCTCTTCACACTGATGGCTTAGAAGGACTCTGTGCAGATTTAGAGAGCTTTATTACCCGGCAAAAACGGCGTAAAACTCCCAACGAAGCATTGATTTCCACATTGGAGAAGGATTTAGAAAAATACCGCAACAGCGTTCAAAATGCCGCCTCTGATCGGTATATGGCGCTGATTTACGACACCTTCACCTGCGCTGTTGACTATATTCCTCAAAATGCCACTGTTGTTCTCCTGGATCATGGCAATCTAAAAAAAGCAGCCCGCACATTTGAGGAGGAAATGGGACTTACCTTAGACGGGCTTCTCCAAAGCGGTACAGTTGCAGGCGAGCTTTGCGATTATACCTGCCCCTGGGAGGATTTTTGCAGCACATTATCCGGCAAAAGTGTTCTCTATTTAGACGCTTTTGCAGGGGCAGCTTACCCCGAAGCTTGCACCCCTAAGTCTCTTCTCTCCCTTGCAGCCAAACAGCTGCCAGGCTATGGTGGCAATATGGATACGGCCGCTTCCGACCTATCACACTATCAAAAATTAGATTTTTCCACCGTCGTTCTCTGCGGATCCCGCCGCAGGGCTGAACTACTCCAGGAGCTGCTTGGTTCTCGTGGGGTCCAGGCTAATATTTGTATCCCCTTAAATATGCTCCCGAACCCCGGTCAGGTATTCCTGACCGATACTACTCTGCCCTTCGGTATTGAATATCCCACAATGAAATTCTCCGTACTGACGGAAGGACAGCTGATTGCAAAGAGCGCATCCAAAAAGAAAAACAAAGGCTCTACCAACCGTCAGAAGCTTAATTCCTTCACCGATCTTACCCCCGGCGATCTTGTTGTTCACGAAAACTATGGTATCGGCCGCTTCGTGGCTATGGAGCAAATCCGCCTGGACGGTGTCATCAAGGACTATATCAAAATCGCATACCAGGGTACAGATACCCTGTTTGTACCTGCCACGCAATTAGATATGGTCAGCAAGTATATTGGCGGCGGTGAAGACGGTAACATCCGTCTGAGTAAAATCGGCACTGATACCTGGCAAAAAACAAAGCAAAAAGCGCGAAAAGCCGCCAAGGATATGGCTGGTGAGCTGATTAAGCTTTATGCTGCACGTCGTCGCCAAGAGGGTTATGCCTTTGCGGCCGACTCTCCCTGGCAGCTAGAATTTGAGGACAATTTCCCCTATCCGGAAACAGATGATCAGCTTCGCTGTATTGCCGATATTAAGGCAGATATGGAATCTCCCACGCCGATGGACCGGCTGCTCTGCGGCGATGTTGGTTTTGGTAAAACTGAGGTTGCCCTCCGGGCAGTTATGAAAGCGGTTATGGATGGAAAGCAGGTCGCCATTCTTGTGCCTACTACTGTTCTTGCACAGCAGCATTATCAGACAATCCTTTCCCGCTTTTCCGGCTTCCCTGTTAATGTGGATGTGCTCAGTCGTTTCCGCACGCCTACCCAACAAAAAAAGACCATCAGAAATTTAAAGGATGGTCTTGTGGATGTGGTAGTGGGCACGCACAAATTGCTGCAAAAAGGTGTGGAATATAAGGACCTCGGTCTTTTAATCGTAGACGAAGAACAGCGGTTTGGTGTCAGCCACAAGGAACGGCTTAAAGAAATTTCTCAGGGTGTTGATGTATTGACTTTATCTGCAACCCCAATTCCCCGTACGCTAAATATGGCTTTGTCCGGTATTCGGGATATGTCCACCATTGAAGAACCCCCCAGCGACCGCTATCCGGTACAAACCTTTGTGATGGAACATTCCAATGCCATAATTGACGATGCCATCCGGCGTGAAATTATCCGAGGTGGTCAGGTTTATTATCTCCACAACCGGGTTGAATCCATTGATCAGTGCGCCGCTGCCATAAAACGCCGCATTCCCGGTGTGCAGGTTGCGGTTGCGCACGGAAAAATGGGCGAAGATGCCCTTGGGGATGTGATGCAATCTATGGCAAACGGTGATATCCAGGTCCTGGTCTGTACCACCATCATTGAAACGGGTCTGGATATTCCCAACGCCAACACGCTCATTATCGAAAACGCTGATCGATTTGGTCTTTCGCAGCTTCATCAGCTTCGAGGTCGAGTTGGCCGTTCTAATCGCCATGCCTATGCCTATTTCACCTATAAGCCGGACAAGGCACTTACAGAAGTGGCAGAAAAGCGGCTATCTGCTATCCGGGACTTTGCTGAATTTGGCTCCGGTTTCAAAATTGCTATGCGAGATCTGGAGATACGAGGCGCAGGCAATCTCCTGGGCGCAGAACAATCCGGCCATATGATGAGCGTTGGCTACGATATGTACCTGAAGCTCCTTGACGAAGCCGTTCTGGAAGAACGCGGCGAAAAGCCCAAAGAACCGGAATGTACCGCCGATCTTTCTGTAACTGCAAATGTAGATCAGGGCTATGTTTCCCGCGGAGAAGAACGTATGGATCTTTATCGCCGCATGGCTGCGATCCGTTCTCAGGGCGATGCTGACGATCTTCTCGATGAGATCATTGATCGCTATGGCGATCCTCCCAAGGGTGTCCTCAATTTGATTGATATTGCCCTTCTGCGTGCCAACGCGCAAAAAGTTGGCATTAAAGATATCCGGCAAAAAGGATCGGATGTGCTGCTGACCTTGACGAATCTTGATTTTCAGGCTGTCAGTGCCCTCTGTGCTGATGACGCTTATAAAGGACGTGTGCAGCTTCTTGCCAACTATAAAGAGCCTACCCTTCGCCTGAGGTTAGCCAGCGGTGTGGACAGTCTGCGGCAAAGCAAGGTGTTCATCCAGAATTACAGTAAATACATTTCCGGCAAATAGTTGCATTTTTATCCGCATATGCTATAATGGCAAGGAATACTCAACGAGGTGTCTGTATGGCAAAACATAGAAATTATCCATCCGATGATCTGGATACACAGGAATCGGACTCTTCTTATCAGCAATATATTAGGCGTAAGAGTTTTTCCGGATCTAATACAGGAAAATACTTTGCAACAGCCTTTACCATTGTTTGCCTTGTCTTAATTATAGCAGCTTCCTTCGCTATATTATTTCATCAAGAGCAACAACCGGATATAACGATTAAAAATGTAACCGTTATGGGCATATCTCTGCAAGGACTTACAACAGAAGAAGCAACCAAGATTTTAAATCAGCACGCAGATGAAATGCTGCCGAAGGACGAAATTGTTGTAAAGTTATCAGACAGCACACTTGTACTAACAAATGAAGACACTGAAGCCCAGTTAGATACCACCGCTATGGCTACCGCAGCTTATCTGCACGGAAGGGATAATAAAAGCGATGGTGCAGAGCCTTTTAAACTTAATCCCTACGATTTTGTGAAATTGGAGGCCAGCAAAATTCGCCCCTTGCTTATTGATTTTGTCCAACCATTCAACGGCAGACCTGTCGAAACAACCGTTACCATCAGCGGCGAGCGTCCCGACCTGACAAAAGAACCACAAGAAGGCGAATCTGACCAAGTGCTTACCATTACCGTCGGCACTCCAAAATATCTCTGTGATCCGGAGACAATTTTCCGTACGATCTTAAGCGCCCATAAAAACCGACAATTTGTGATCATTGGCAATACCATGCTCATTGAGCCGGAAAAGATGACCGCCACAAACATTTTCAATCAGTATTGTGTTTATCCGACAAATGCCACCATTGATCCTGATACACATGTTGTTTCTAAATCTGTCTATGGTTATGGTTTTAACATCTCACAGCTCCAACTGCAGCTAAATGCCGCCCAATGGGGTGATGTTATCATCCTTCCTTTAGACCGGATAAAACCGAGTATTACCACCGATACACTTATTGACTCGCTGTCATAAAACCAACCACTATGGAATTTTCATCGATTTTTCCAAAGCAAGAAACTATGGCTATCACAAAAACGGCTTACTGCATTTGCAGTAAGCCGTTTTTTAATCCTTTAACGCAATATCCAAATGATAGGTTACAACACCCATCTCGGATTGTTCAATGGCAATATTGTATACCAGGTCAATGATACCACCTAACTCCGAAATATCCCAACTTATGGACGTAGCACAAACAGTAATCAAAAAAGCGCCGAACTCCATTTGATAAAGGGATTCGTGAGGCTCTCCGCGACGAAATACCATTTGGGAATTAAGTTTTCCTGTACGGGTCAGGGTAACACAATCCTTCTCAACATAAAAAGTTGTTGTTACCCCCTCCAGACCGGTCAGACCCGTTTCCTGGTAGGAAACTGACCAGCCATCCGGTTGTTTTTCAAGGATACCCTCTGTAATCAAGCTTATGATTTCCGGCTCCTGACCCACATAATCCTGCTGTCCACGCAAGGACAGCATTACTGCTTGTTTCATTTTCAGGCCTCCATTGCAAGGCGCAGAAGAGAGTCAATCAGTTCCCCATAAGGAATTCCGCTTGCCGCAAAAAGCTTGGGATACATCGAAATAGATGTGAATCCAGGTAATGTATTAACTTCATTGAGGATAATGGAATCATCTGCATAGGTAACAAAGAAATCCACTCTGGAAAGTCCGCGGCAGCCAAGTGCACTATACGCCTTTACTGCATAATCACGAACTTTTTCTTCTGTTTCCTGAGAAATACGGGCCGGAATGTAGGCTACAGAAGTGTCTGTAATATACTTAGCCTCGTAATCGTAGAACTCTGCGCCAGAATCAATCTCGCCGCAAACAGAGGCCATAGGGCTCTCATTGCCCATAACCGCGACTTCGATTTCCCTGCCGTGAATAAATTCTTCCACAAGGATCTTATCATCGTATTTTGAAGCTTCCAAAAGGGCTTTACAAAGAGTTTCACGATCAGCAGCCTTAGATACACCTACGGAAGAACCTGTACCTGCGGGTTTTACAAAAACAGGATAGGAGAATTTTCCCTCAATATCACGAACAACACTTTCCAGTTTTCCTTCTAAGCCCTTACCACGGACCAGATGCCACTTTGCCTGGGGAATTTCCGCATTGTCTATCACCAGTTTTGTAAGCGTCTTATCCATGCAAACAGCCGAAGCCGCCACTTTGGGACCGACACAAGGAATACCGGCAAGCTGCATAAGGCCCTGCACAGCGCCATCCTCTCCGTTCTCACCGTGAAGCACCGGGAAAACTACATCCAAATGTATCTCTTCCACAACGCCATTGCAGAACAGCAACAGACCCTGACCCCGTACGGGAGAAATAGCCGCGGAGTAATTTCCAGGCTGTGTATGCCATGTATCGTCAGGTATCATAGCATAATCCGTTCCGGAAAAATAGATCCACTTTCCTTCTCTTGTAATACCTACAGGATATATATTGTATTTTTCACAATCCATATTGTTCAGCACAGACTCTGCCGAACGCAAAGATACTGCATGTTCAGGACTCATACCGCCAAACAGCACACAAACATTTATTTTCATCTCAGTAGCACCTCAGTTTTCTTGAGCAAGTAGCATCTCACCGGCACGGAAAATATCGCCGGCACCGATTGTCAAAATTACATCACCCGGAGATGCAATCTGACCCAGCTGGGCAGCAACGTCTTGCAGAGTCTGACAGTAAATACTTCCGGGTATCTTATCAGTAATATCCTTAGAGGAAATGCCGATGGTGTTTCGTTCACGGGCTGCATAGATCTCTGCAACGATCAGCACATCAGCTTTGCTTAGCTGGGCAATAAAATCATCGAACAAAGCCTTCGTACGGGTGTAGGTATGAGGTTGGAAGGCAATGACCAAACGCTTGCAATCCATCGTACGTACCGCATCAATCGTGGCTGACAGCTCGTCAGGATGGTGGGCATAATCGTCGTACACCAATGCCCCATTGATTTTTCCCTTGTACTGCATCCGGCGGTCTGCGCCGGTAAAGGTAGCAAGACCTGCAGCAACCGCTGTTCCCGGAATATTCAAAAGCCACGCTGCGCCAGCGGCCGCCAAGGCATTGAGTACATTGTGTTTACCAATTACCTGCAGATCCAAGTGGCAATAGAAATCACCATCGCAGATAACATCAAAATGCCGCCAATCATCCGATATGTTCTCGGCATAAATGCGATTTGCATCGGACAAGCCAAAAGAAACATAATCCATCCCCTCCAGTGTCTCAACCACATGGGGATCATCGCCATTGGCAAGAATACCGTCGGTTGCTAACTGGGCAAACATCCGAAAGGATTTCTGCACATCCTGCAGATCCTTAAAATAATCCAGGTGATCCGCTTCCACATTGGTAATAACCGCCAAAGTAGGTGCAAAATTCAAGAAGGAATCACAATATTCGCAGCTCTCCAAAACAATGGTATCACCATTGCCAACCCGGTGTCCAGCCTGCAGAAGAGGCAAATATCCACCGATCATCACAGTGGGATCAATGCCGGCTTCCATAAAAATATGGGTTGCCATAGAGGTTGTGGTGGTTTTACCGTGAGTGCCGGCAAAGCAGACAGCATTTTTGTAAGCCTGCATAATCACACCCCAGGCCTGCGCACGTTCAAACACAGGAATCCCCAGACTGCGGGCTGCGGAAATCTCAGGGTTATCATTATGGGCAGCGGCAGTACGGATAATACAATCAGCGCCGGTAATATTGTTTGCTTGGTGACCAATAGACACAGCAATGCCGTTAGCAATCAACTCATCCGTGGAAACGGAGGCATTCATATCGGAACCGGTTACAACCATTCCCATCCCTTTAAGCACAAGACCCAGCGGACGCATTGAAACACCGCCGATGCCAACTAAATGCACGCGTTTTCCAGGTAGTAAGTATTTCTTCAATTCTTCATTTCTGCTATTCATATAGGATACTCCTTATGCAGCAAGATTCTCTTTATTATACAATATCTTTTCCCTTTTTACAACTAAAATCTTTTTTCGCAGAAAAACGGGACGTTTCTTCATTTTACGGAAAAAGACGTGCAAACAACTTGCCGCCCATCAGGTAATGAAGCCCCTGAATGCTCCGATACCCATAGCTTTTGTCCAGGTAGGATTTCATCTGCTTTGAACACGAAGTACTGGCCAGAGGATAAAAAAACGATCTCTACATCAGAAATCGCTGCCTTACCTATATTCTGCATAAGTAGCCTCGTTCCAGAACTATCGGAAGATAGCTCCCATAAATAAAGATCCGTCCCTTGTAACAAACACGGAAAGGAAAACGAGTCCTGATAGGGCGCTGCTGCTGCCAATATATCTATCTCTGTTGCAGCAATCCAAATTCCTGCCCACAGAATTATACACATTGATATAAGTACACACCGATAAAACCATTTCACAATCCATCGCTCCCCTTCCTTTAGGACATTATATGAATGGACGAATTGCCGTTTCAAGGGGAATCGGGCGAGAATATGAAATAGAGAAATAAAAAACCTCTTTTGCTGTTAAGCAAAAGAGGTTTTATGGAGCGGGTGACGAGGCTCGAACTCGCTACCTCCACCTTGGCAAGGTGGCGCTCTACCGGATGAGCTACACCCGCGGAACAAGTGCTATTATAGCAGATATTCCCCAAATGTCAATAGCTGATTTTCCGGTTTTGTAAAAAATTTAGTAGGCAGAATCATCCCACATATAGTCCGTCATTGTTTGTGCCGTAGTATAGAAAAACTGGCCGCTTTCCCTACAGCGAAGAAGGTCAACATAATAGATCTCATCACCAATTCGCAATATATTCCAATGCCATGACTTACCCAAACGGGTTCCGGAAACTATTTCACAATCCAAACCTGCCTGACGGCACATTGCAGCATATACAGTAGCAAAAGCCTTGCTGTCTCCCACGCCGTGGTGGAGCAAACTATAGGCAGGCGTATTGGATGTCTCCACAGTATAATCATAGCGGTTCATAAGGAAGGAGTAAAGCTGGGCATACTTATCTATTTCTTCCCCCTCGCCGCTAACATACATTTCCGCAGCTGAAAAGATCAAATTCACCTGTTGCTGCATTTGGCGGAGAGAAGATCTGCTGGTATCATAACTGAATATTAGCTCCACAATCCGCTCTGCACCATCATCTGGGTACATCCTTACAGATACGCGGGGCACTTCCATTACATACTGAGGATAAAACATCGCATAATCGCGGACGATTTTTGTAAAGTCAATATCCTCATACTCCTCAAAGCTGAGGGCTACACTCACATCATAAAAACGAAGGGCAGAATGCAGTATCCCCTCAATTTCTTCCTGACTGTCGACCTGCAATACAGCGCCAATTTCTGCCATACTGCGGCGGTAAGTAATTTCTACTGCAAGAACCGGCTTATCACCGCTCGTACCAATTTCGTAACTGATATCCAAAACTGCATACGCACCCATAGGATAGGTATTGCAGACATAGTCCACGGCTTCTGCAACATAGTCCTGCCAGGAACCTCTCATTTTTTCCATTGAGATGGTCTTCTTCTGCTGTCCACCCAAAACCATATTAATAAGGATATTCTCAATGTCCTTATAATTCCTTGGCGCTGTCAGCACTTGCTCAGGATGAAAATTCTGCTCCTTATGGGGGGTAACTGAAGCATAGCTTCCGTTCATCCACACACTGCAGCCGCAAAGCAGAGCAAGCGCACATACCACAGCAATAAGCACTGTTTTTTTCACTATGCTTCCTCCTATTTCTAAAGAGAGTCTTTTGTATAGTGGGTAAATCCGTCTCCCAACACCTGGTGCGCTTCCTGAACGATGACAAATGCCTTGGGATCAATTTCAGATACCAAACCTTTCAGTTCTGCAAGCTGCTGTCTTTTCACAGCTGTCAGAATGACTGTTTTTTCCGCTCCGGTAAAAGAGCCCTCACCTTTCAGGAATGTGGCGCCACGATCAAGCTGGGTTGCAATACGGTCAGCCACTTCCTGATAGTGATCAGATATAATCAGAGCAACTTTAGAGTAGTCAAAACTGTAGACCACCACATCAATAACTTTACCTGTTACAAAAATAGCCACACCGCTATATAAAGCACAGGCTATATCATGAAATACAATTCCCGTTGCCAATGCAACCGTCATATCAATAAAAATGCTTATCAAGCCGATTGGGACATTCTGCCATCGCTTTTTCAGAATTCGCACAATGATGTCCGATCCTCCGGTGGATGCGCCAACAGTAAATACGATGCCAAGACCTGCGCCAGCCAAAGCACCACCATACAGCGCGCAAAGCAGTGGATCCAATTCGATAGGCGGAATGATGGCAAACAGATCAATAAATACAGACAGAAATACCATCCCCACTAAAGATCCAAGAAAGAATTTCTTACCTAAAAGGAAGGCAGCCATTACAAAAAGGGGAATGTTAATTACCGCAACAATACCGCCGACCGTACCGACCTTGAAAATCTCAACAAAGATCATTCCGATACCGGAAACGCCACCGGCATTTAAGCCGGATGGGGCAAGAAATACACTAAAACCAAGTGAGAACAATGCACAGCCAACAAGTATTTTCAACGTATCGGTTATCCATTGCCATTTCTTTTGCATAGATTACACCTCAAACTGAATTTGCTGTTCCTGGGCGTCTTCCTCTTTCAGGAGCGCACCGGCAGTGGGAATGTTCCTGCAGCGGTATCTGCTGGGATTGGCGATTCCGCTTCCCTCAAGAAGCACCGCATCGGTCAGTGTGGCTTTCTTCTTTAGGGAGACTGCGGTTACACCAATCGTATTGCGGGTAGTCTTGGGCAACAGGAGGGCCGTGGAGAAAATAGCCGCCCGATTATCACTGGTATAAAGCACCACCTGCTCGTCCTTCTGGAGGGTAATACAAGCCTTCAGAGCACTCTTATCTGAGTAAGCTCCGGTAAGACGGCGCCGGTTTGTTTTGGTCTCATAGGCGCTTAGCGGCACTTTGGCAGCCTTTCCGTTCTCAAAGAAGAACAGCACAAAGCCCTTATAATCTCCAGGAAATACAACCTCAATAACGCTCTCACCGGAATCCATGCCCAACTTTTGAGGCAAATAATCACCAAGCAAAGAGGCCTTTCCATCCTCGAAGTCAGACAGTCTTGCCTTATAACACTGATACTGGTCAGTAAACACAAGGATTTCTGCCCGGTTAGAAGTCTCTCGAGACAGGCGAAGCTTATCGCCCTCCTTGAACTTTTGCGCACCGGACATCCGCAAGCTCTGGGGTGTAATCTTTTTGAGGTAACCCTCCTTAGAGACAAATACGGTTACAGGATAATCCGGAATATCCTCCGCAGGATCGTCCTGTTCCACATCATCTACCTGATAAATGATCTCTGTCTTTCTGGGCTTACCATGCTTTTCAGCCACCTGCTTCAGTTCCCCGATGATCACATTACGGAGTTTACGGCCGCTGTTGAGTGTAGAGCGCAGATCCGCAATCTCTTCCTCCAACTGAGAGATGGCCTTTGTCTGCTTCAGGATATATTCCTTATTGATATTACGCAGCTTAATTTCCGCCACATAATTTGCCTGAACCTCATCAATACCGAAGCCGATCATCAAATTGGGGATAACTTCGCTTTCCAGTTCCGTTTCCCGAATGATACGGATCGCCTTATCAATATCAAGAAGGATACGCTCCAAGCCTTTCAGCAGATGCAACCGTTCTTCCTTTTTCTGAATTTGGAAGTAGATCCGGCGGCGGACACACTCCATACGCCAGGCAGTCCACTCCTCCAAAATCTCACCAACACCCATCACTCTGGGCATACCGGCAATGAGGATATTAAAATTACAGGGGAAGCTGTCCTGCAGGGGTGTCAGGCGGAACAGCTTTTGCATCAGCTTCTCAGGCTCTACGCCACGACGCAGGTCAATGGTAAGCTTCAAGCCTTCCAGGTCGGTCTCATCACGCATATCGGCGATCTCTTTGATCTTTCCGGCGGTAATCAGCTCATTGACCTTATCCAGTATGGCTTCGCTGGTGGTAGTATAAGGAATTTCGGTAATCTCAATAAGGTTGCCGTTTTTCTCATAACGCCACTTTGCCCGAAGCTTAAAGCTGCCACGTCCACTTTGATATATTTCCCGAGTTGCGGCTTCGTCAAACAACAATTCGCCGCCTGTGGAAAAATCAGGGCCGGGCAAGGTTTGGAGAATATCGTGATCCGGATCGTCAATCAGAGCGATCGCCGTATTACAAACCTCTGCTAAGTTGAAAGAGCAGATATTGCTTGCCATACCGACAGCAATGCCCTGGTTGGCAGATACCAATACATTGGGGAATGTAGTGGGCAGCAGACTGGGTTCTTTCTGGCTGGCGTCATAATTGTCCACCATATCTACTGTATCGGAATCAATATCCCGGAACAGCTCTGCGCAGATAGAATCCAGTTTTGCCTCCGTATAACGGGATGCGGCATATGCCATATCCCGGGAGTAAACTTTACCAAAGTTACCCTTGGAATCCACAAAGGGGTGCAGCAGGGTCTCATTGCCCTTGGCAAGACGGACCATTGTTTCATAGATGGCCGCATCGCCGTGGGGGTTTAATTGCATAGTCTGACCTACAATGTTGGCAGACTTTACCCGCTTACTGCCCAAAAGACCCATTTTGTACATCGTATACAAAAGCTTTCTGTGAGAAGGCTTAAATCCGTCAATCTCCGGAATGGCTCGGGAGACGATGACAGACATCGCATAGGGCATATAATTGATCTCCAAAGTTTCAGAGATCGCCTGCTCGGAGGTTGAACCCACAAGGCCTACCACATTGTCGGTGTTGACCTTCTGCTTATTCTGCTCCGGTTCTTTCTTTTTTCGTGCCATAGTGCACCTCTCTTAGGAAATATCGGCCAGTTCTAAATACTTGGCGCCGTTTTCCGCAATAAAATTCTTACGCTCGGACAGATTATCGCCCAAAAGAATGTCGAAGAAGTGGGCTGTGCGCTCTGCATCCTCCGGCATAACTTTAATCAGCCGGCGGGTCTCCGGATTCATGGTGGTCATCCACATCATTTCCGGATCGTTCTCACCAAGACCCTTGGAGCGCTGGATGGTGGGCTTTTTGCCCTCTAAGTCTGTCCGCAAAATGCGAGCTTTTTCTGCCTCATTGTAGGCAAACCAGGTCTTATCCTTATAGGTGATCTCAAACAGCGGAGACTCTGCAATATATACATAGCCATCTCGGATGAGGGTCGGGCAAAGCCGATAGAGCATCGTCAGAATCAGGGTGCGGATCTGGAAGCCGTCCACGTCTGCGTCGGTACAGATAACCACCTTATTCCAGCGGAGGTTATCAATATCGAAGGAGGACAGTTCTTTTGCTTTCTTGCCCTCGATTTCTACACCACAGCCCAAAACCTTCATAAGGTCTGTAATAATGGGAGATGCAAAAATCTTATTGTAATCCGCCTTCAGGCAATTAAGGATCTTACCTCTGACAGGCATAATACCCTGGAATTCCGCATTCCGGGACTGCTTGACGCTACCCAATGCGGAGTCGCCCTCGACGATATACAGCTCCCGTTGGGCGGGGTCTTTGCTGCGGCAATCCACAAATTTTTGCACGCGGTTGGCAATATCAATTTTGGCAACCAAGTTCTTTTTAATATTGCTTTTGGTCTTTTCTGCGCTTTCACGGGCGCGCTTGTTAATGAGAATCTGCTCCGCAGCACGATCGGCTTCCTGCTTGTTTTCCAAGAACCAAACTTGCAGTTGGTCCTTGAAAAAGGCGGTCATTGCTTCCTGGGTGAATTTAGAGTTGACGGATTTTTTGGTTTGGTTTTCAAAACAACCGATGGTAGAGAAACAGTTTGTTACCAAAACCAGGCAATCCTGGATATCCTGATAAATAATCTTGTTTTCATTCTTTGTGTACTTGTTATTATCCCGCAGGTACTTATCAAATGCAGCTGTAAAGCCGGAGCGAACAGCCCGATCGGGGCTGCCGCCGTACTCCAGCCAAGAAGAGTTGTGGTAGTATTCTACGTGGCTCAGCTGCTTACTGAAGCAGAATGAGGTTGTGATCTTAAGCTTCATTTCGGGGCGGTTTTCCGCATCCCGACCACGGCGCTCCGCTTCCCAAAATACAGGCATAGTAAAGGCATTACCCCCTACCATTTCCTCGATATACTGGCGGATACCATCCTGATAGCAGAATTCTTCTTCCTCGAATTTTTTACCTACCTGGTTGCGGAATTTGAACAAAATGCCCTTGTTTACCACAGCCTGACGGCGCAGTACATCCCGGTAATATTCTGCGGGAATGTTAATGTCCGTAAAGACCAGGGGATCAGGTTTCCAGTGGAACAGAGAACCGGTTTTACGACAACGGTCAGTAGGCTCCTTTTTCAGCCCGCCCTTATTGCGACCCTTTTCAAAATGCAGGTCATAACGGAAACCATCCCGACGGATGGTGGCATCAAAAAACTCGGGGGCGTACTGGGTAGCGCAAGAACCCAAGCCGTTCAGGCCCAGGGAATACTCATAGTTTTCACCATTTTCGCCATACTTGCCACCGGCGTACATTTCGCAGAAAACCAGTTCCCAGTTATAGCGCTTTTCTTTCTCATTATAGTCAACAGGACAGCCACGGCCAAAGTCCTCCACTTCCACAGAGAGGTCCTCATAACGGGTAACAATAATGGTATCACCGTGGCCTTCACGGGCTTCGTCGATTGCGTTGGAGAGAATTTCAAATACTGCGTGCTTGCAGCCTTCCAAATCGTCGGAGCCGAAAATAACTGCCGGGCGTTTCCGAACGCGCTCCTCTCCCTTGAGCATTGAAATACTGGAGTTGCCGTATTGTTCTTTTACTGTTTTCGCCATCTCAACATACCTGCCAATATCTGCATATTTTCACAAGATTATTATACCCGCCAAGGGGCATAAAGTCAACCAAATTTGCCTAAGAAAAGAGAGGTGCGAAAGCACCTCTCTTAGATGTCATCTTCCAAAAATTGGCGGTAAGCGGTTGGTAGAGCAGCACGTGTCTGAATTTCCTCTGGCGTGAGCCATTCGTAATCCTCACATTGGGCGGAAGCCTCAAGATAAATGCCGCGCATTTTCCAAGTGATATGGGTAAAAATGTGGCTTTTTTCCACTTCCCGCAGGATATTCTTTACAGAAAAACCCAGCTCCCCTGCCCTGTCTGCGGCAGCTTGACCCGTCAGTTTTTCCGGCACATCCGGGAACTGCCAAAGGCCGGCAAGCAACCCCTTATCAGGTCGCTTTGTCAGGGCAATGCGGTCATCGCACATAGCAATAAATACTGTACGTTCTTCTTCTCTGCGAGCACGTTTCGGAGTGCGGACAGGAAGCTCGGATGCACGGTATCTACCTTTGCAAAGATCACTGCAAGGGCACGAAGCGCAGTCCGGTAACCGATTTGGTCCGCAGACAGTAGCGCCAAGTTCCATAAGTGCCTGGGTGAAGTCCCCTGCATCCGCAGGATAGATTTCTGCAAGCTTTATTTCTGTTTCTGTGCGAAACTGTGGGGTATCCACCGGACAATCGTCGTCAGTCAGTCGTGCGATTACACGAAGAACGTTGCCGTCAACTGCAGGTGTGGGTTGATTAAATGCGATGGAGCAAATTGCGCCAGCGGTATAAGGACCGATACCGGGCAGCGCCAGCACAGCCTTATAGTCCCTTGGGAAAATGCCATTATGGGTGTTTACGATTACCTTTGCCGCCTTTTTCAGGTTGCGAACACGGCTGTAATAGCCGAGCCCTTCCCACAGCTTGTGGAGCA
>JAZOVI010000014.1:0-3901 GCA_045658625.1 Faecousia sp. | reverse complement strand
AATGCCCCGCGCTTTGGAAAGCTCCTTATTTTGCAGGGCTTTGACAATATCCTCTGTGATATCGTCAATTACGGAAAAGGCGTCCGGGCGGGCGTGATACAGCTCCTCCGGATCGTGAAAATGCTCTAAAAGGATATGCTTTTGCCAAAGAGCTATATCAGGAAGTTCTGCAAACCATATCCAGTAAATGAGCATTTTTACACCTTCTCTTTATCGTTTTTCATCTGCCACATCACGATGGAAGCGGCGATGGCGGCGTTTAAGGACTCGCAGTGGGGATTCATAGGAATAATTAGATACTCTGTGCAAGCGGCCATAACCGCTTCACTGACGCCTTTGCCCTCGCTGCCGATCACAACGGCCATTTTGGCTGTATTTGCGGTGCGGATGTCTTTGGCATCCGGGCGCAGAGCGGTAACGGCCAGAGGAATGTTATGGGCGGCGCATTTCTTTTGCACGGTTTCAAAATCTGCTTCCACCACAGGGGTGCGGAAAACAGCGCCCATAGAAGCTCGCACAACTTTATGGCTGTAAGGGTCAGCGCAGCCGGGAAGCAGTACCACCGGTACATCGAGAGCATCGGCGGTGCGAAGAATGGTTCCTAAATTACCTGGGTCTTGGATGCCGTCTAAAATCAGCATACCTGGTACGGGGATAAACTCTGTGGGAGTAGGGAATCTGCAAAGAAACAATGCGCCCTGGGGGGCTTCCATGGGGGAGATGGATGCCATCACATCGTTAGGGACGATCACATCCCGGACGTTTTCCGGAAGGGAAAGAACCACATCTTCCGTGTGGATGACCGTATCCAGCCCGGGGAAGTAGCGGATGGCTTCGTCAAGAAGCTTTGTGCCGTCAGCAACAAATAGTCCTGCTTCCTCACGGGCTTTCCGGGAGGTAAGGAGTTTCCGCACCTGCTGGAGCAGGGGATTTTTCCGGGAGGTAATATATTCTGCCTGTGTTTTCATAGAAAACCTCTATTGTTTTATTAATGTTATTCATTATTATAACAATTTTTTATCCGATTGCAAGAGGGAAAGAATTTTCCTGTTTTACAAGGGGCCAAAAGTGTGTTATGATACTAAAAATGATTTTGGAGGGAAACTATGGACGCATATTCCCGAACCCGGCTGCTTTTGGGGCAGGATGGGATGGAGAAACTGAAAAACGCCCACGTGGCTGTCTTTGGTCTGGGCGGCGTTGGCGGCTATGTTGTGGAAGCGCTATCTCGCAGTGGCGTTGGCACGCTGGAGCTTGTTGACCACGATAAGGTCAGTCTTAGCAATATCAACCGGCAGATTTTGGCCACCCAGCAGACCGTGGGAATGGACAAGGCGGAAGCGGCTGCCCAGCGGGTAAATGCCATCGATCCGGAAATTCAGGTCATTGCCCGGAAGCAGTTTTTTGGCCCGGATACGGCAGCGGAGTTTGATTTTTCCAAGTATAGCTATGTGGTGGATGCCATTGATACGGTAACCGGAAAGCTTGCCCTTGTGCAGGCGGCAAGAAATGCTGGCGTGCCCATTATCAGTTCTATGGGTACGGGCAATAAGTTAGACCCCACGGCTTTCCGCATCGGGGATATTTATGAAACCAGTGTGTGTCCCCTTGCCCGGATTATGCGAAAGGAATGTCGGAAACGGGGTATTGAAAAGCTAAAGGTTCTCTATTCTTTGGAAGAACCTATCGCCCCGGATATTGCGCCGGACGACCCCATCTGGCAAGAACTGCCGGAGGGAAGAAATGCGCTTCCTGGTTCGATTTCTTTTGTACCGGCTGCGGCGGGACTGATTATCGCAGGTCAGGTTATCCGAGATATTACAGGGAAATAAAAAATGCTGTGCCAAAAGGCACAGCATTATTTCTTTGGATAAGGGGTTTTATTGTTGGTTCTGCCAAGAAGATAATCTACACTAACGCCATAGTAATCTGCCAATTTGGCGGCATATTCTAAGGGAAGATCCCGTTCTCCTCGTTCATATTTGGAATATAGAGATTGGTCGCACATTAAATAATCCGCAATTTGTTTTTGCTTCAGATCTTTATCCTCCCGCAAATCACGAATCCGTAAATTCATATTCATCACCCGGTAATAGCATATAATAGGTCATATTGTCCTATTGACTTTTAGGACTAATAGTCCTAAAATAGTATTTGAGGGTGGACAGTGCAAAATTCAAATCGCAGGTGGAGAAAAATGGAAAGAGATATATTACCTTTTGGCGCTTCCACATACGAAGCGCTATGTACTTGCGTAGAGGCGGATGTGGAGATTATTCACGTTTGTAGAGAGTTATACGAAGAAATGAAGGGGGAAGTAAGGCGTACATTACGGAAACACGGATATTCGCTTTCCGCGCTTTCAACAAGGAATGGCTTGCTTTTCGCCAAAAAGGGAATTGCTCTATACCGAACAGGAATTGTCGGCGCAGAATGGATGTTTTGATTGCCAAGAAAAAGGTGCGGATAGTAAATAAAAACGTAGGGCGGGAGCAAACTCCCACCCTACGTTTTTATTTTGCTTTTATTAACCTTCGAAATCGGTCTCTTCAGCGCTGACAGCGGCTTCTTCTGCAGGAGCAGCTTCTTCAGCGGCTTCCTCAGCCTCTTCTTCGCAGCAGCAATCGCAGGCGCACTCGCAGCCTTCGTCGCAGCAGCAGTCGCAGGGGCAGTCGTCGCAATCGCTCTCGCACTGGCAGTCATCGCAGTCGTCCTCGCAGCAGCAGGGGCACTGACCCAGCATCTTCTTTGCCCAAGCAACGATCTTATCGCCGTATGTTGCGATCACGTAGATAATACCAGCCAGAGCAGCCAAAGCAGCTACGATCTTCAGTACAGTACTTACAATTTTCATAAGGAAATCCTCCATTCTTTGATTTCTACTTTCAGTATAACCAAAGCAAAAGAAAAAAGCAATAGAAATTTCGAAAACAAACTATGAACTGTAACCAAATAATCCTCGGACAGATGCCTCACCGGATGAGATAATATCCTGAGTTCCGTCAGGATATTCCACAAGCAGTCCGCCGTCGTCGGTGATGTCCAGGGCAAACGCCTGGCGTTTTTCTTCCCCGCGGAGGAGCAGCACTTCCTGATGGATCGTAACACAATTTGCGCGATAAGTGTCCATTATTGCCGCTTTTTCGGCGAAAATGGTACCGGAAAGCTTATGAAGCTCACTTAGCAGAGCCGCGGCGAGGGTGGCGGGGGAGATTTCTTTGCCGGTCTCCCGATTCAAAGCGGTGGCGATTTCTGCAAGCTCCGCCGGAACAGTGTCTTTACAGTTGATGCCAATGCCAACGAGGGCGTAGTCCACAAACCCCTCCGGGGTCAGAGACATTTCCACCAAAATACCACCGACTTTTTTCGTTCCGAGAACTAAGTCGTTAATCCATTTCAGCCCCGGGCGGATGCCGGTAACAGAAAAAATGGCGTTACTTGCGGCAACACCTACGCCGCAGGTTAAATGCATTAAATCGGTGGCTTTGCAGTTGGGTCTTAAAAGGAGGGTAAGATACAGGCCACCTTCAGGAGAGTGAAAACTGCGACCCATACGCCCGCGCCCGCCGGTTTGATGCTTTGCAATAACTGCCGTGCCGTTAGGCGCGCCGTTTTTAGCCAAGGCTTTGGCGTAGTTATTTGTGGAATCTACACATTCCAGGTAATACACCGACTCCCCCCAGGTGTAGTCCGGGGGGAGCAGGGATAAAATTTCCTTTTTCATCAGTCAATATCCGGTACAACCTCTTCGGGAGGCATATCCAAAACTTCGGGGTTGCGCAGCAATCTTCTGTAGTACTTAAAGAAGGTGGCGTAATAGAAACCGTCGCAGATACGCTCGTCCAAAACAAACTTAATATCTACATATTTTCTCTGTACGACACTGCCGTCCTCCTGTACC
>JAZOVI010000013.1:0-24624 GCA_045658625.1 Faecousia sp. | reverse complement strand
GGGTTCCATGCCCAGAACGGGGTGGCCCACTTCGCTCAGATAGCCCAGCAGCTCCTCGGGATCCTCAGTGCAGACGGTTTCGTCAGCGATCATATCGGTGAAGTTCTCGACGCCGTACATATCCAGAACGGTAGCATCCAGACGCTCACGCATCTGATCCTTCAGCATCTTGGGCATCCAGACGATACGGCCGGGGCCGCCTTCGGCTGCGATGAACTTCTTAGAGGAGATGAAGTGCTTGCCGTGGCCCATGAAGCCGGGGGTCTGTACACCGCCGCCGGTCATAGAAGCCATATCGGAGAAGCTCATACCCAGAGGTGTCATACCGGCGTGCTCACGGCAGGTGATAACAACACCCATAGAGCAGGGCTCAACACCGCAGATACACTCGAAGCAACCACAGCTCGTCATAGGATCCTGGAACAGGGAGTACAGAGTGATCTTCTCAACAGCACCGTGGGAGTACTTGTTGACAGCCTCGTCCATAGAGTCGTAACGACCCAGACGCTCGTCCTGGCAGCCGGTCTTGAGAATGGGCTGGCAAGGACCGTGGGGATCCAGCTCCTGAGTGGCCTTTGCGTCCAGCCAGGAAACGGCGCCGCACAGCCCCAGACGCTCGGGAGTAACGATACATACGTGGCTGGGGGAGAAAGCCTGGCACATAATGCAGGTGTAGAACACGTCGACGGATTCGTCGGTCATAGAAGCAAGCCGGGCATCGCGAGCATTGAAGATCTCGTTAGCCTTAGCGCGCAGATCCTTCTTCTGATCAGCATCCACAACGATGGTAACCTGGCACTTGTCAGCAACAGCCTCAAACTCGCTCATAACCTTGGCGTAGAGAACCTCACCCAGGTGACGGAACTTGAAGCCGGCCTCGAAGTCAGCCTTAGAAATACGGACGCGGATCATATCACGCTGACCGGTGTGCATAACGCCTTCGATACAGTTGAGCCAAGCGTGGATTTTACGCTCCATAACGGCCTCAAAGTCAGGCTGCATAGCCTTGCCGGCAACATCAATGGTATAGCTGAGAGAAATCTTGGAGCCCACGGGGATCTCGTCGATTTCGGGACCGATAACGGTGATCTTGTGGTCTTCGACCTCCTGCATCTCCTTGGTCTGAACCAGCTCGAAGCAGTCCACGCGAGAACCGTCCACTTCCACCTGCATATCACCCTTACGGATGATTTCGCCTTCAAAGGCGGTGGCGTAGGAAACGGGAATGTCGATTTTGGTAATCTTCAGCTTAATGTCGCGGGCTTCCAGAGAAGTTGCGTTCCACTTGGAGGTGTCCAGCTGCTGAATCAGGGACTTGGGAACACGGAACATATTCTCGGTCTCGTTGGAGATAACGGGGAAGCCCAGGCAGATAGCGCCTGCACCGTAGGAAACGATCTCGTCGGAGAGGGACTTGTAGGCGTTGACGAATGCCTTAACGCGGTCCATGGTGTACTTGTACAGAGCCTTGGTGTCGCCGGGGGTGATGGCGCCGAAGATCAGCGCTGCACGCAGAGCTACGGAAACAACATGGATGACGGATTGCATTTCATAGCCGAGGGGTACAACGCGCACGCCTTCGCCCAGGTTCATACCGGCATCAAAGCAGTGCTTGATGGAATCGCCGGTCAGTGTAACCAGGATGCCCTGTGCTTGGTAGGACTTAGCCAGAGCTACAGTCTCGGCAGGGTCCTCAGCACCGCCGATAATAACAGCAACGCCGGGGATGTCGCCGGTAACCAGAGGCAGACCCAGATTACGAACGAAGGAGTCGGTCAGGAAACCCATTTCGGGCTCGGTGTAGGGCTCGTTTCCGCCGATGTACTTGAGAACTTCCAAAAACTCTGCGCACAGAGCAGAAGCGATACCGCTGTCAAAAACATCCTGCAGGCGGGGGTTGCGGGTCATCATAGGCTTGATGTCATTTTCCAGAGCGGCTTTCAGCTCGCCCAGGTTATTGATCTTTTTGCCGGTGATGGAGTAGTAGCAGGGCAGGTTGTAGGCGGTATTGGGGAATGCTACGGGTTCAGCTTCGCCGTACTGGGCAATAGCTGCGTCAATGGCGGCGACTGTACGGGAGTAGTTGTAGTCGTTACCGCCGAATACTCTATCAAAAAGTGTCAACGTTTATTCCTCCTATATATTATTCTTGGTCCAATTGAGCTTTGATTTTCCGAATTTCTTCAATAGCTGCAGAGCTGAAATCGTAGGGGGATTTGCCCTGACGGTCAGCTTCAATGACCTCACTATTGTAGTGGATAAAGCCCAGCAGGTCTTCGGACGGAATGACGGAGCGAATATAGGCTTCGTCGTCCTCGGACCGCACCTTGTTGGCTACTACCCGGACGGTTTTAACGCCCAAGTCGCTGGCCAAGCGCTTTACATTACGGTAGGTTTGGACCGATCTTGCACCGGGCTCGATGACCACGATGAATTGGTCCATATTGGCTGCCGTTCCCCGGGCTAAGTGCTCAAGACCGGCTTCCATATCCATAATCACCACATCGTTTTTCCGATAGGTAAGGCTGGAGAGGATGGCCTTTAACATCACGTGCTCAGGGCAGACACAACCGCTGCCGCCTACATCCACCGTGCCCATGACCAAAAGCTTTACGCCATTGATTTCTTTGGCAAATTTCTCGGGGATGTCCGCTACATAGGGGTTGAGCTTGAAGAACTTGTTGGCTTCGTTGGCGCCGGTCCGCTCCTCTACCAGAGTCCGCATTCGGGAGATGGGGATGATTTCATCCACTTCTTCCTGAGAAAGACCCAGAGCCAGTCCCAGATTTGCATCCGGGTCTACATCCGCCGCAAGAACGGTACGGCCTTCATCGGCGTACAGTCTTGCAAGCGTAGAGGATAGGGTGGTTTTACCAACTCCGCCTTTTCCGGTAATGGCGATTTTCATAAATTAGATGCCCAGAGCAGCACGCTTAGCTTCAATGCAAGCGATCATCTTGTCACCCAGGGACTCAATGTCGGTGTCCACAACGAACTTGGCTTCAACCCACTTGTTGATGCCGTTTTCGCCCTGGAGCAGCTCGGTGACTTCGGTAGAGCCCTTGGAGTAGGGATCAACGCCCAGGAAGGTCTCGATACCGGTAGCAACAACGTAGTTACCGATGGAAACGGCCTTCTCACTCATCCACTCGGGAGCGCAGCCTACGACGGGGACCTGGGAAATGTTGATGCCCCAGTCCTTAGCAATGTCGGAAGCCAGGATCATCATACGGGAAATATCAACGCAAGAACCCATGTGCAGGACAGGAGGAATACCTGCCAGCTCACAAACACGCTTCAGGCCTGCGCCGCAGTATTCTTTAGCCTGAACGGGATCCATCAGACCTGCCTTAGCAGCAGCCTGAGCGGAACAGCCGGTAGTGATAACGATGATATCGTTCTCCAGCATCTTCTTCATCAGGCCGATGTGAGCGGTGTCGGGACGGATCTTGGGGTTGTTACAGCCAACCATAGCCACAGCGCCACGGAGAACGCCGGAGTGTACGCACTCAATCAGGGGCTTGGTGGTGCCGAACTCGTCAACCTGGGAGTTGGCAACGCCGTCCAGAACCTTCTTGATGGCTTCGACGGAGTAACCGACTCTTGCCTTTTGCTTCTGGTTGGGGATATGTACCAGCTCGGGGTTACGGTTCTTGAAGTTCTCAATAGCCATCTTTACGATTGCCTTTGCGCTCACGTCAGCGGTCTCAGCGGAGAACTGAATGAACTCGGAATCGGGGATGCGGGCTACGGGAGAAGTGGTGATGAACTTAGTGTGGAAGCACTTAGAGAGGGGGCCCAGTGCGGGGAAGATACACTGCACGTCAACGACGATGGCTTCGCAAGCACCGGTGAGAACAACGTTCTCCTGGTTCAGGTAGTTACCTGCCATGGGGATACCGTGACGCATGGTAACTTCGTTGGAAGTACAGCAGACACCGGAAACGGTGATGCCCTTAGCGCCCATGGACTTTGCGTAAGCGATCATTTCGGGATCGTTTGCAAAGTAAACGATCATCTCGGACAGGGAGGGATCGTGACCGTGAACAACGATGTTAACGTTTTCCTTTTCCATAACGCCGATGTTAGCTTCGGTGTCGATGGGGCGGGGAGTGCCGAACATAACGTCGGAGAACTCAGTGCCCATCATAGAGCCGCCCCAACCGTCGCTAAGACCTGCGCGGAGGGCCTGACGGATCAGAGCCTCAGCCAGAGAGGAACAACCCATATGGGACATATGCAAGGACTGGGAGACCTCGCGGTCAATAGCGCGGGGACGAATTTCTTCCTTGTCCCACAGCTCCTGGGTGTGCTCGGGAGCGCGCTCGGTAAACTTCTGGTAGCCAAAGGGCTTGCCGTACTCCAGCAGGCCGGTCTCAGCCATTTCGTGAGCCAGATCGTAAATGTCCTTGCCTTCGGTTTCCACGCCCCACTCCTTAGCAATGCGGATCAGCTTCTCAGGGTCCTTAACCTGATAGTTGCCGCCCTCGCGGGTTTGGTGCAGGGTGTGCATGATCTCACGGCCGTGGTCGGAGTGCGTAGCAGAACCGCCGGCGGTGAAAATCAGATAGTTACGAGCCACGATGCCGTGAACGTCACAGCCACAGATACCTCTGGGGCTCTTGGGGGTGATACGGCAGGGGCCCATGGAGCAGATGCGGCAGCAGGTGCCTGCTTCGCCAAAGCCACAGTGGGGAGTCTGATCCTTGACTCTCTTCTGCCAGGTGTCAGCGCCGACCTTGTTTGCGGTTTCCAGCAACGCGTTGGTAGCAGCTTCCATCTCTTCGACAGTCGTTGTGAATGCCCAATCCTTCAATGTGATTTCCTCCTATATGTAAGTATAATGATTGTACTTTTTTACAAAAGAGCATACCAGTACATAGTATATCAGTATTATTCTACTCGTTTTATCGGTAAAAGTCAATGTTGATTTGATGAATTTTGCAAATCCCCCTCCTGGGGATATAGACAAGCCGTGGTTGACATCTCTATAGAGGGAGGATATAATAAGTACATTGTTACCGATTGCGGAATTTGGGCAAAGTGCTTTCTTCTCAGAGGCTGTGAGGAAAACGCGGCACCAAAGGCACCAGGTGGATCCGTGGCAAAGGGAAAAACTGCCGCAAAGAACGCTTCGGGTGCATAGGGTCTTAGAAAAGACGCATCACTTCTTCCCGCATCGGCATATTTTAAGAAAGAAGTGATCAATATGGCAAAAATCAAAGAATTTCTCAAACGGAAGGACATTCAGTTTTCTGCTAAGCGGTATGGCATTGATGCTCTGGGCGCGATGGCGCAAGGCCTTTTCTGCTCTCTGCTGGTAGGCACGATTGTCAAAACCCTGGGACAGCAGCTAAACTTGGGCTTTCTGATCCAGGTGGGAGACTTTGCTTCGGCAATGTCTGGTGCGGCAATGGCGGTTGCTATCGGCTATGCCTTAAAAGCACCGGCATTGGTGCTGTTTTCTTTAGCAACGGTAGGCTATGCGGCCAACTCGTTGGGCGGCGCAGGCGGCCCGCTGGCGGTACTAATTATCGCCATTGCGGCGGCAGAAGCCGGCAAGGCAGTTTCCAAGGAAACCAAGGTGGATATTTTGGTTACACCGCTGACTACCATTCTTGTAGGCGTAGGCCTTGCGGCGTTAATCGCTGCACCCATCGGTCAGGCAGCTGCTGCTGTTGGTAACTTTATCAAATGGGCAACGGAACTACAGCCCTTCCTGATGGGAATATTGGTGTCTGTGGCGGTAGGCATCGCTCTGACCTTGCCCATTTCCTCTGCGGCTATTTGCGCGGCGCTGGGGCTTACAGGCCTTGCCGGCGGCGCGGCGGTAGCCGGCTGCTGCGCCCAAATGGTGGGCTTTGCGATTATGAGCTTCCGGGAAAACCGCTGGGGTGGTCTGGTAGCCCAAGGCGTGGGCACCAGTATGCTGCAAATGCCCAATATTGTGAAAAATCCTAAGATTTGGATTCCTCCCATTTTAGCTTCTGCCATCACAGGCCCGCTGGCAACCTGCCTTTTTAAGCTGGAAATGAATGGCGCACCGGTGTCCTCCGGTATGGGTACGTGCGGCTTTGTGGGACAGATCGGCGTGATCACCGGCTGGGCAGATAAGGCGGTTACGGCGATGGATTGGATCGGATTAGTACTGATTTGCTTCATTCTGCCTGCAATCCTTACTTGGCTGATTTCCCTGCCACTGCGTAAATGGGGTTGGATCAAAGAAAATGATCTGAAATTGGATTTGTAAGTTGTTTATCGTAAGAGGTAGCGCTTATCACACCCTACCAAAGCTTTCCTCTATGTAAAGGAAAACAGCCCCCTCTTTAGAGGGGGCTTTCATTGTACTATTTTACTTTTCTAAAATGATGGGGCCGCTGTATTTGCCGGAAAGAATGTGATCGGCGGCTTCGTCAACCGTTAAAAGGACTTGCTGGCCGGTAATCATATTTTTTACAGCGCATTTGCCCTGCGCCAGTTCGTCTTCGCCCAAGAGGATAATAAAGGGAACACCCAGTTTATCCGCATAGGACATTTTTTGCTTAAATTTCTTCTGTTCGCCGTAAAGCTGTACCCGAATGCCCCGAGAGCGGAGATTCTCTGCCAAAGAGATGGCGGGGGCAATGTCCTCAGTCATAGGCAGTACCAGTACATCTGCGGGAGCGCAGGGGAGCTCAGGATTGAGAAGGCCTTGCTCGTCCAATACATAAAACAGTCGGGTAAGGCCAATAGAAATACCCACACCGGGGAGCTGACGGTCGGTGTAGTAACCGGCCAAGTCGTCGTACCGGCCACCGGAGCAGACAGAACCGATTTCCGGATGATCCAGGAGGGTGGTTTCGTAAACCGTGCCGGTGTAGTAATCCAGGCCGCGGGCAATGGTCAGGTCTACGGCGAAATTAGCCTCGGGAACGCCAAAGGCGGAGAGGTTTTTGGTAACGGCATTTAGCTCGTCCAGACCCTTGTCAAACAGCTCGTTATTGCCACGATAGCTTTCCAAAGCGGTAAGAACCTCTGCGTTGGTGCCACGAATGGCGATGAAAGTCAGCACAGCGTCGGCTTTTTCAGGTGCGATAGCCAAATCATCCACCAAAATCTTCCGTACCTTCTCCGCGCCAATCTTGTCCAGCTTATCCACAGTCCGCATCACATCGCCGCTCTGCTCGGTTAAGCCCTGCATAGCGTAGAAACCGTTAAGAATTTTGCGATTGTTGACCCGAATTTGGAAGCGGGACAGGCCAAAACCAGTGAATACCCGGTAAATGATGGCGGGAATTTCCGCTTCGTTGAGGATATCCAGTTTGGTATCGCCAATAATATCAATATCTGCCTGATAAAATTCACGGAAACGGCCACGCTGCGCCCGCTCACCTCGGTAGACCTTGCTGATCTGGAAACGGCGGAAGGGGAAAGCTAATTCGTTTGCGTGAATAGCAACATACTTTGCCAGGGGAACAGTCAGATCAAATCGCAGAGCCAGATCGTTATCGCCCTTCTGGAAACGATAAATCTGCTTTTCTGTTTCGCCGCCGCCTTTGGCAAGGAGAATTTGGGCGTCCTCAATAGCGGGGGTGTCCAGGGGCGAAAAACCGTAAAGGCCATAAGTATTACGGAGAATTTCGGTCATTCGCTCAAATTGCGCCTGCTTCTGGGGAAGAAGCTCCATAAAACCGGATAGAGTTCGGGGTTTAATTCTTTCCATAAGTGAACCTCCAAATATAAAAGAAACGCCTTGCTGCCTTGGCAGCAAGGCAATATGTTTTAAAAACGGGTTTTGCTGCGGTACATTTCCCGCCAATCCAGGTCGCCCCGCTGCAGACCCATAATGGCAATTTCTGCGCTGCCTAAATTGGTGGCGATGGGGATATTATGGCGGTCGCAGTGGCGGATGGTTTCCAGCATTTGTACGTCGTCCGCAGCATCAATGGTGTTAGGGTCGCTGAAGAGGATGACAAGGTCAATCTCGTTGTAAGCAATCCGGGCATTGATTTGCTGATGACCGCCCTGTTTATGAGAAAGCAGAAGGGTAATGGGCAGACCGGTATTGTCGGCAATCAGCCGACCGGTAGCTGCAGTAGCCAAAAGGTTATGCTTTGCCAGAATACTTTTATAAGCTGTGCAAAATTTAACCATCAATTCTTTCTTTTTATCATGGGCCAAAAATGCAATATTCATAAAGCATACTCCTTTCGGTCAAAGGCGAACAGGAACGGATTGCCCTGTAATTCTCTTTGCGATTCTGCGGCAGGCAGCGGCTGCGCCACCCCGGGAGGCGCGAATCAGTGGTTGGCCTTTTGCGGCGGCAAGAACCACATTTACATCCTCAGGTACGATTCCAAGCAGAGGAAGTCCTGCCTGATCCATAATATCGTCTACCGTAAGACCCATTGCCTCGGCAGTCCGCTTGTGAATACGGTTAACCACCAGCCGCACATTTGTTTTTCCTATCCGTTCCAGAACGTTTCCTGCCTGGGAGGCATCCCGGATGGAAGCAGGGTCGGAGTTGGTAACCAGGATTACCCGGTCAGCATATTGGGCCGCTAAGGAAAATCCGGCCTCAATGCCTGCGGGGGCATCTAAAAATATGTAGGAAAACTGCTGCCGCGCCTGTTCCAAAAGACGGGCGAAAGCCTCAAAATCTACGTCAGCGGCGGCACAGCCCATAGGGGCGGTGAGAAATTGCAGGCCGGGGAAAAAGGGATGTGCGGTTGCCATTGTCAGGCTATATTCTCCGCTATACACATCTGCAAAGGAGAGCGCGCCTTCTTCGGAAAGACCTAACGCAATGTCCAAGTTTCGCAGACCTACATCACAGTCGATGCATAACACCGTTTCACCCAGGTGGGCAAGGGAGGTAGCTAAGGCAGCGCAGACAGATGTTTTTCCTGTTCCGCCTTTGCCGGACAGGACTGCTATCAATTCGCCCATAAACATTCCCCCTCATTATACTTAAATTGATTATACCGTAATAATCCACAAAAAGCAAGGGCTTTATGTTGCGATTTTTAACTTATTTTAGGGAAATTAACAAATGCGATAGAACAAAATGTAGGCGATAAGTAAAAATTTATCGAAAAGCAAAAAAAGCTATTTACTTTTTTTGGAACATCGTATATGATAAAGAAGAACAGAGTAGGAGATCTTGCGTCAAGTGCTGCCAAAATGGGGAGTTGTCTGGCAGACGAAGGACTTGTCCGCGATGAGATCTTCGCACCCGCTGCACCATAATGGAGCCTTCCTTTATGCTAAGCGATACTCGGTCGGGTGAAAAGGATGGCCGGTTTCCCGCTGCCCTTTCCCTAATCGGTGAAATACTGTAACTCCCTGTGCTTTGGCGCGGGGATTTTTTGTTTTCTCCGACAGGGGCAGTGATGAAGCAGGTACATTTTCTCCCACAATGAAAGGAGGCCATTTTTTATGGCAAAAACAAAATCTACCGCACTTTATCCCCATCCCTTTTCTGTAGGCTACTGGAAAGATGCCCTGGCAGAGCTGAAAGATGTGAAAATGCTGGTAATCACCGCACTGATGATTGCCTTGCGGATTGCCCTGAAGCCTGCCGCTATTTACATAGGACCTCAGATGGCAATTCAGACGGCCACATTGGCAACTGCCCTGGGCGCAATGATCTTTGGACCTGTTGTGGCTATCCCAGCAGCTATGATCTCCGATACCATCGGCTTTATGCTCTATCCCACCGGCGATTATTTTCTGCCCTTTATGCTGACGGAGATTGCCAGCACAATGATCTACGCCCTGTGCCTGTACCGGGCAAAGCCCAGCGCCACCCGTGTGATTATTGCCCGTTTTCTGATCTGCTTTGCGGTCAATGTGGTGTTGCAACAGTTTATTATTGCCTGGCAGTACACCTATATGGGCAACCCTGATAAGGCAAAGGATGCCGTTATGGGTATTATGACTACCGCCCGGCTGTTTAAGAACCTGTTTTTCTTCCCCATTGAGTCCATTGTGATTACAATGTTCTTGAAGGTTTTGGTGCCTATTACCTCTCGTGCCCGTCTGACCTTCGGCGGCAGCAAGGGTCTGGACTTTACCCAAAAGCAGATTGCTGTTTTGTTGGTGCTGTTTGTTGTTGGTGTAGGCAGCTCAGTGGCTTACTTAGATTACTACTACGACAATAACTCTGTTACCAAGGACTATTCTGCAGAGGAAGTGGAGGAAAAGAACCATTTTGTCCACGACATTATCACCGATCAGGATGCAGAAGTATCTGCAGATAAGACTGTGGCAGTAATTGAATATGCGTCTAAGCCTTTCTTTGGTGAAGATACTACATATACCGTGGCTTTGTATCAGGCAAAAGAAGGCGAGGTCATCACCGAGGAAATGTGGAGCTATAAGAAAACGCCTGCTTCCAAAGATAAGACCATCGAGCGGATCGCTACAGTAACCATCGTGGTGGATAATAAAACTGGTGAGGTCTTGTCCTACGAAAGCGTACCTGTTAAATAACTACCAAGGGAGGAGCGGCGCTCCTCCCTTTTTGATTGACAGAATATAGAAACTTCGGTTATAATAAAAGAAAAAAGCGAGGAGAATCATTATGCATATTCACGAAGATCATATTGGCAATCACAGCCACGATCACGAACATAGCCATACCCACGAGCACACCCACGACGGTGTGGCTCACACCCATGAGCATACCCACGCCCATACCCACGACCACGTTCATCCCCACAACCACGACCATCTCCACGAGGGACACGCCCATCACGACCACGGCCACGGCTGCGATAGCAACTGCTCCGCATGTGCATCTAAGTGTGAGCATACCCCTATGGAGGAACTGCTGGCGCTGATGACCTATATGGCAAACCATAATACTGCCCACGCAAACGAGCTTGCAGGTCTTGCAAAGCAATTGGATGAAATCGGCAGCCACGCCGCCTACGAGCAGGTAATGGCCGCTGTCAGCGATTACGAAAAGGGCAATCTGCGGCTGCGCGCTGTGCTGGCAAGCCTGCAGAAGTAAGGAGATAATATGTGTCTTTCTACTGTTTATAAAAATGACCGCAATCCTGAGTCTATCGTTATGAAAAATGTAATGCGGATCGAGTGCAAGGACGGCGCTGTGGTGCTGACCGATCTCATGGACCGCACCGTTGCCATTGAGGGCACTTTGGAGTATGCCAACCTTGTTGAGGGTGTCGTGCTGGTAAAGGAAGCTGTCTAATGACACTAATGACAAAATATTTGATCGTTATTGCCATTTCTATGCTCCCGCTGATCGAGCTGCGAGGCGCAGTGCCCATTGCCATTGATATGGGAATTGACCCGCTGACAGCGCTGATTGTCTGCGTGATAGCGAATATGGTGCCTGTGCCGATCATCTATTTATTTGCCCGCAAATTTCTGCTTTGGGGCAGAAAACAGAAATATATCGGCAAATTCTGTGCCTTTTTCTTGGATAAAGGGGAACGAGCCGGGCAGAAGCTGGTGAAGAAAACCGGCCGTGGAGGTCTATTTATGGCGCTGCTGCTGTTTGTCGGTATTCCCGTGCCGGGAACAGGCGCGTGGACAGGCACACTTGCCGCTAGCTTCCTGAATATGGGTTTTAAGTCCACGGTAGCGTCTGTTTCTTTGGGCGTCTTGCTGGCAGGTATTATTATGGGTACGGCAAGCCTTGCCGTATTTGGAATTTTTTAAGGAGATAGTAGTATGTGTATTTTCTGTAAGATCATTGCAGGCGACATTCCTTCCACCAAGGTTTACGAGGATGAAACTGTGTTTGCTTTCCGGGACATCAATCCCCAAGCTCCTACCCATATCTTAGTCATCCCCAAGACCCATATCGAGTCTGTGGCTGAGATTGGCGCAGACAATAGCAGTGTAGTTGCCCACATTTTTGAGGTGATCGCTCAAATTGCCCGGGAAGAGGGACTGGAGAACGGTTATCGGGTAATTTCCAACTGCGGTCCGGATGCCCGGCAGAGCGTACACCACCTGCATTTCCACATTTTAGGCGGCAGAGAATTGACAGAGCAAATGGCTTGACAATTAGAAATTCTTGCGTATAATAATCTCAGATCGCATAACAAATAGTCTTCGGGGGGCCGGATGCATCCGGCTGAGATTTGGCTTGGTAGCCACGACCCGTGAACCTGATACGGTTAGTACCGTCGGAGGGAAAGATGCACATATGAGATGCTTCGGTATCGCATTGCACCCAGACGGATGTGATGCGATACTTTTATTTTTAGGAGGCATTTCATAATGCAAAACAATGTAAACAAGACCCACTTGCGAGTACGGGCGCTGTGCGAGGGCGCAATCCTCATCGCTATAGCGCAAATCCTGGGCTACATAAAGCTGTTCCCAATGTGGCCCAACGGCGGCTCAATTACCTTAGCGGCATTTCCCATTGCCCTGTACGCTGTCCGCTGGGGTTTGGGGCGAGGACTCCTTGCCGGCTTTATCTTTGGCATTTTGCAGCTCTTTTTGGACGAAGCTTACGCCTGGGGCTGGCAATCAATGTTACTGGATTATTTAGTAGCATACACTCCCTTGGGCTTGGCGGGTTTGTTCCGGGGCAAAGCTTGGGGCATTTTCCCTGGTATCCTGCTGGGCAATTTGGGCAGATTTATCGTCCACTATATTAGCGGCGTAACTATCTACCGGATTTATGAGCCTACCAACATCCCCGGTATCGGCACATTTGACGGCGCGGAGCTGTATTCTCTCGTGTATAACGGCTCCTATATGCTACCTTGCGCCCTTTTGGCGTTGGCGGCAGCAGCCCTTTTGTATGTGCCGATGAAGAGGTACTTTGCCGGCAGCGATCTGCAGAAATAAGGAAATGCGGCGTGCAATGCACGCCGCATTTTTTATCGGAACAGAGCCGTTCCGGCAGAGAAGGTAGCCAAATGGCTGGCCTCATAAAGGATTTGGGAGACTTGCCCACGGTTCAGTGTCCCAAAGGCGCTGACATAAATACCGTTCTCCTCCAAAACCGACAGAGGAACGGCTGCCCAGGCAGGTACACTCTCACCTTTCTCGGTTACGGAGGACTGGTTGGCAAGGGCATCCTGAGAAATGGTCAGATCCAAAGCGTTTTGGAGCATCACAGCGGCTTCTGCGCCGGTGATGGCCTCAGAGAAATTGCCGGTGTCAGGCCAGCCGGCAGTGAGACCTGCCCGTAGCGCGGCGGCAAGATAGGGTTGCAGCCACAGAGGGGTGTCTGCGGGAAGGCTCAGATTAGAGGCATCCTCCAGGGGGATTTCCAAAGCTTTTACCAGCATCGCCATAAATTCCCCTCGGCTGACAGTTTTTTTCGGGTTAAAGCAAAGCTGCCCGTTGATGCTTTCGCCGGTAAACAGACCTGTATGGCGCATCCACTCGGCGGTAAACCGGCAGGATGTGTTTTCTGTATCGGAATATTGCTGTTTATCGGAGGGCTTGAGAATTTGTACCGTTACGGTAGCCACCCGGGAGACATTGCCGGCCTCATCCGCGGCGCAATAGGTGAAGGAGTCTACGCCTACCTTGTTCTTTTTCGGGGTATAGACGAAAGTGCCATTGGCAGACAGCTCTACCTGCCCCCGTTTGGGCTGGCGCACTAGGGTATAGGTTAGCTCCTGCCCCTCCGGGTCGGAGACTTTCAGCGCGCCATCCACCGCCAAGTTTTTGTAAGTCTCCAGGGCGGAATCTTGAGCGATAGGCGGATTATCGGTCTTGCCGCGGATAGAAATGGTCATAGTAGCGGTGTTTTCCACACGGTCTTCATAAATGGGCAGGTAAGAAACGGTGGCGGTTGTGTCCGTTTCTGTACGCAAGGGAGAGAAAGTAAGGTTTGTCAGTTGCTCTGCAGTCAAAATATCGCCCTTTTGCAGCACTCGCTGCCCAAGAAAGACGGTACCGGTATCCGGGGCGGGGAGACCTGTGATGCAAACGCCCATAAGGGGCTCTTCCTCAGCCTCTTGGAAATCTGTGGAAGTAAAGCAGTAGATGGCATCACAATCCACCTCTGCCGCCAGTACGGGGATGGGCAGCATCAGCAGTGCGAGCATAAGAGAAAGCCAACGAAAGCGTAACATAGAATAGTAACCTCCTGTTTTTGTGTTCGGAGGTATTGTTTGCCCCTTGTGGGAAAATTATGCAGGAACGGGGAAATTTCCTGTGGCGGCAATGTTCAGCAGTGGTAAATTGTCGCTGTAAATCTCATCAAATTGGCTAAGCGGTAAAGGATTGACACCCTGCCCGGCTTCAATGGTATAGCCCGGTCGACGGAATTCCTGAATAAACCAGTCCTTATAGCCGGCAAAAGCGGAGTTATAGGGCACATCCGCAAGGGTATAACCACTGGCTTGTGCCATTGCCTCGCCCAATTCTCTTGCGCCGGGAACTTCAATGTCGGAGAATGTCCAGTAAATCTCCTGCCCCTGGGTGTGAAAAGCCAGCACCAGGGCGGGATCTACCAGCTCTGTATATTCCGCCAGCGCCCGGGTTTCCAACTGCCCCAAAGGGGAACGACCTACATAATCCCGTGGACCGGGGAGTGTATAGCCCTGGGAGAATTTGATTTCCCGGGCTTGCAGCCACCCGGCGGGATAGTTCAGGTTCAGGTCTACACCCAATAAATTGGACTTCCACCCATCGGGGAAGGATATTTCCGGGTAGTTTTCCGATAATCGCCGGGCAAGCTCGTATTGCAGGCTTCCCGGCTGTAGCGCACCGGTTACAAGATCCACGCCGTCCGGGTTTACCAGAGGAACCATATAAATCGTAACGGCATCGCTGAGCGCCTGGGCATTTTCCTCTCCCACATCGCCACCGGTACGGATGGCTTCTGCCAAGTCTTCTGCATATTTCAGCAGAATATAGGCGGTGATCCACTCGTTGGCGTGATGGGCGGCAGTGAACAGGACTTTCCGAGGGCCTGTGCCGAAAATCAGGGCGCGGACAGGTCGTTGGAATGCGGTAGCGGTCAACATTTCTGTCCGCAAAAAGGGATAGGTGCTGACGAGCTCGGTGATTATGTTATCGTTAATTTCTGAAGTAATGGGAATGGTAGTGTTTACAATAGCCATAAAAATCGCCTCCGACTATCCTATGCGTCGGAGGCGATATATGTGCATTAGTCCCGGTCAAAAGTGGCATCCAGAATTTTGCTGCTGACAATCAAAGCAAGTCCTGCTACACCATAGATAATAGCGAAGGGAACAAAGGCAGCAGAAACTTCAGAAAGCAGAGGGGTAATAAAGGCGGTTGTCTCGTTCGCGAAAGAGTATAAAAGGTCTACAATCTGCTGGGTCTGCAGGAAAAAGGCCAACGCGCCGATAATCAAAGCACCGGACAGGGCTTCGCTGCCCACCCAGTGCAGACCGGAGAAGCCGGGCAGCCGCAAAAGAAAAATCAGCAATGCCAGCACGGCGACGATAACAATAGCGGAAATACGCAAATGGCCGCTGCGGATAAACCGCAGGATATCCATCGCCGTGGCAAGGGTGGGATTTTCCTGATCTATGATTTTGTCGGCCAGCTCTTTTGCTGGCGGCAAGGAATCCACCAAGGCAGGCAGGGCAACGGAAGCGGCTTTATCAATAGCGCTCTCCAGCTTGCTGCGGTCAATTTCCACATCCTCCGGGAGATTATCTTCCACAAGGGTAACAATTTCGTCCATATGGGATGTTATGATGTCTAAAACAGTACCCGAAGTGAGCTTTTGCGATGCATTCACACCGGTGGCGGCATTGAGGATGTCTTCAGTATATGTGGCGATCAACTCTTTGGCTACAGAGCTTTTTGCTAAGCTTTTTGTAATTTGTTCGGTATCTATCTGGGCATCGGCAGGAATCCCGATTTCTTCCAAAAGCGTTTCCATATCTAAAAGACCGCTGTTCATAAGAATATGGAAGGTATCCACTAAAGTACTCAGGTCAAGTGTACCATTCGGCGATAAAAGCGCCTGATAGAGTGCTTCGGGGATGCCCAATTCCTTCATCAGCTCCTCAGCGTTTAGAGCGCCGCTGTCAATAAGCTCCTGTAATACTGCGGTTAGGATGGTAATGTCAATTTCACCACGGATGATCCTGCCTCTAAGGTCATTGATCAGATCCTTAATCCGCAACTCGCCATTGATGAACTTGTCCTTAAGGCTTTCCACCAGTTTGTCCACTTCCTGGTTACTGCCGGTATCAACGGTACCATTGGAGAGGAGCGCACTATGATGCTTTGCGGATGTAACGGAAAGCTGATCAAGAATGCTGGAAGAAAAAATCAGATCGATTAAGGTGCTGGAATCTGAGATTTCAGTGGTAAAAGAAATGACAGGCAGCAAAATCAAAGAAAGGAACAATAGTACAGATAAAAGGGAAGCCAGCAATCTGCTGAAAAGTTTCCAAAGAAATTTCATATCATAAGCCTCTTTATTTTACAGCACCCTGTCTGTTACCAGACAGGGTGCTTGTGATACTATATTAGGATTATTTAGTCAGCGTAGAAAATGGCATCGAAAATTCTTCTAAACACACCGCGGAAAACGGTTGTGCCTAAGTAAATAACGGTGCCTAAAACGGCATAGAAAATGGCACAGGTTTCAAAAGCGGCTGCCAAGCCATCCAGTATAGAGGTGATGATGGACAGGAAAGGTGTAATCATAGCGGCGGCTTCGCCCATAGCGCCGGTGGCGGTGTTCAATACATCGGGGAGTGCAGGCGTGCCCAAAACCAAAGAAATACCGTAGCAAATACCGGCGGTTACAATACCGCTTTTGCCAACGGAAGCGAGACCCCGCAGGCTGGGCAGGCCGGAAATGACAACCACAAGAGATAGCGCCAAAACAAGCACAAGAACGATTGCCCGCAGGGCACCGGTGCGGATGGCTTTCAGATAAGGAAGCACACCGGCAACCATGGGATCCTGTGTTACACCGCCCATAATCTGGCCGGGATTGAAGTTCTCCAACGCCTTGTCAAGCTCTTTGGTAGACACAGACTCAACGGCTTTATTAACGGCTTGCTCCAATTTAGCATCCAGATCAGATTCATCAAATTTTTCTTTTGCTTCGTCGGTGAGGTTGTTTTTCACAAGCTCAACGATCGTACCCGAATTGTTGCTGATAATCTCTTTCAGAGCTTCGCCTGTGATTGCTGACTTGTACTCCTCGGGGTTGCTGCTCATAGCGGCATTAAAGGTATCTTCGATAAGCGCAGAGGACAGGTCCTCCAAAAGCTTACTGCCGGCAAGATCCGTCATAAGCTGCTCGGTGTTCAAATCCTCCGGCTGGATACCCAGCTCACCCAGATCTTCCGTCAGAATCTCGGGATCGATAATGCCTGCGTCCAACAGACCGCCTAAGCTGCCCAAAAGTGCGCTCAGATCCATACCGGCGGGCAATCCGCTTATGGGAGGATTCGCGCCGGTGTTCGTTTCGGTATCCGTTTCAGTGTCGGTCTCAGTATTGGTATCGGCTTCGGTTTCAGACTGGCTTGCGCCAGAGGAAGCGCCTGCATTTTCGTCAGTTTCTTCGCCTGTCGGTTCTCCGGAATTTGCAGGTTCGGAAGTCTCGGGTGTTTCCGCTCCACCCAGGAATGCGCCTAAGATGTCAGCCTGCACCAAAGCTTTGGCCAGCGCGGTGGGGTCGATCATATTGGTGATAGCGTTAGCAAGGGGCAATAAGGTCAGAGAAAGCACCAGAGGAATGCATAAAAGCCGGGTTAGAAGCTTGAAAACAGGGTTGGTGTGATCTTTTCTGCATCTTCTTGTTTTATTCCGCTGCTTTTTTTTTTCCTTTTTCTCGTAATCCATCATTTTATCAATCCGACGCTGATGACGGTCTTCGTTGGAAAAGGGAGTGGACAGCCAGGTTTCTACGATGGAAAATGCCAAATCCTGACTTACAACGGCAGCGCCCATAGCCATCATATTGGTGTCGTTGTGCAGACGGGTCATTCTTGCTGAATTCACATCGGAAAGAAGGGCGCAGCGGATGCCGTCGATCTTGTTGGCAGTGATGGAAACGCCGATGCCGGTGGTACACAGAACGATACCCTTATCGCAGTCGCCATCAGCAACGGCCTGGGCGGCTGCGGCAGCATAGTCAGGGTAATCACAGCTGTTGGTGGAGTGAGTGCCGAAATCCCGCACAGAGTGGCCAAGGTTTCTTAAAAAGGGGATGAGAGCCTCTTTTAATTGAAGCGCGCCGTGATCACAAGCAATTGCAATCTTCATTATGTATAACCTCCTTGTACTGCGGATGATCACAATGATGATTCCACAGTATATCTTTTGTTACTTAAATAATAAAACCGCCGTTAACACCGAGAATCTGACCGGTAACGAATGTTGCGTCGGCCAAATATAGAGTTGCTTGGGCGATATCTTCCGGTTTTCCGTTCCGACCCACAAAGGTTTCTTCTCGGAGAGAAGTCAAAACCTCTTCCGGGTATCCGGCGCACATATCTGTTAAGACAACGCCGGGGGCAATTCCGTTAACACGGATGCCGCTGGGACCTAATTCCTTAGCAAGGGCCTTTGTCAGGGCAATAACAGCGCCTTTTGTTGCGGAATAGGCGCTTTCACAGGACGCGCCAACCTGGCCCCACATAGAGGAGATGTTAATAATACATCCGCTGTGGGTTCTTAAAAAGGCAGGCATTGCGGCTTTTACGCAATGATAAATGCCTTTTACATTTACATCAAATAAACGATCCCAGTCCTCAGAAGAAGTCTGGTGAATCAGTCCGCCACGATAAATACCGGCATTGCATACGAGAATGTCCATATTACCGATGGAAGCAAATGCTTCTTCTACAGCTGTGGCATCAGAAACATCGCAGCAAATAGCAATAGCGCCTGTGGCGGCGGCAACAGAAGCGGCAGCATCGTGTTCTTTTTCATAAAGGAAATAGACTTTATCGCCGCGTTTTGCAAAAGCTTCCACAATGGCAGCGCCGATTCCTCGGGAACCACCGGTAACAACACAAGTAGCCATAATTTTACCTTCTGCGGCTTTTGGTTCGGTGGTCGGCATACTGGCGAATACCGGAAATTTTACTGTCGGACTCGCTCATAAACTGCTTAAGCCGTTCCTCGAAAAGCTGGTCCGCTGTTTTGGGTGCAGGGGGAGGGGTAGGTGCGCTGCGGTAGGGACGGGGAGAACGATCCTCCCGACGGGGAGCAGGTTTTGCATCCGGCTGGGGCTTGCTGTCCAACCGCTTGATGGACAGGTTGACCTTTCCGCCTTCGGTGCCGATCACCATAACTTTAACTTCCTGATTCTCAGTTAAATGCTGACGGATATCGCTGACATATGTGCTTGCTACCTCTGAGATATGCACCAGGCCGGTTTTGTTCTCAGGAAGGGAAATAAATGCGCCGAAATTGGTGATGGACTTTACTTTGCCGTCCAGAATTGTGCCTACGGTCAACTCCATATTTTTTTGTGCTTCCTCCAAAAATAAGTCAGGGATTGGTTGTTTCAGGGATGAAAAAGTTTGCGCCGTCTTCCACAAGATCTAACATTTGGGAAGCGATGCGCTTAATGCCCTGTACAGTGCCGATTTGGGCAATGTTTTGCGCTAAATTATGATTTTCTTTTTCCAGTTGTGCGGCCTGCTTTCGCAGAAGCTCTGTTTGGGATTCTACGTCTGTAATGGCCGCCCGCAATGTCACAAGAGAGACGGTGCAGATGACGATCATAACAATGAGCAAAACCTTCAAAAGGGGAGAACTGCGACCGAAACGAATCCGGACCTTAGGCCGTCTCTTGTTTGCCATTGCCTATGCCCCCTTTTTACATAACAGAAAGTTCCTATCCTATTGTACTCTCATTTTTTAACGAATGCAAATGTTTTTTTGAAAAAATGGGAAATAAATTCAATTATTTTTTTGAATGGTCGGAAAATTATGGAAAAAGCCTGCCCCAAAAGACGGAAAAGTCGTAAAATCAGCGGGCGCAGCAATCTGCCGAGGCTGTAGTGCCATCCGATTACACCTATGAGAAGCCCTGCGCTGTAGACAGGTCGCAGGTCGCCGCCACAGACAGCGAAGCCTAAATAGATACCGCAGACAAATAATGCGATAACAAAAATACCGTCTCCTATGTGGCGGAGCGCCCGGGGCAGACAGGCAAGTAAATCATATACTACCCCCAATCCTGCGCCCAGCAGACAGGCGGTCAAAAACCGGGAAAACAGAAGCGCCGGCGCAGTCATCGGAATAGCTTTTGCAGAATTCCGCCGGAAGCGCGGGGTTCTTCGTAAAAAAGAGCGGAGATTTGCCCGTCCACTGTTACCTGTCCGTTTTCCGGAGACAGGGTTTTTAAGTGAAGAGATTGACCTTGTACGGTCAACACACCGAGATTTGTTTTGAGTATTACCGCATTTTCGTCAAAGCTTATCACCTCTGCCGCGCCGGTCAGCGTGAGGTTTTTCCGTTCATTTAATGTCAGTTTGTGGGGCAAGGGTAAACGATCTTCTGCCAATGTAATCCCTCCTTACAAAGAAAGTCTATGGAGACAGGCCACTGGATATAACCGGATTGACAGACCGGAAAATGAAGATTATACTGGAGAAAAACAAGGGGGTGGGGAAATGCTGAAAGTCGCTTGCGCGGAAATTATAGGTTGCGATGGCCACGAAACAGCCTTTGCTCTACTGAAAACCCTTTTTCGGGAAGAAACGGGCAGAACGATTCCGGAAATTGCCCGAACAGACCGGGGAAAGCCTTATTTCCCTGATGAGGAGATATACTTTTCTATAACCCATACGAAAAAACACGCCTTTTGCGCCCTTTCGGATTGCCCCGTGGGCATTGATGCAGAGGAATTGGATCGGAAGATCAATCCTGGCTTGGCGGAGAAGATTTTGTCATCCGGTGAAATGACCCAGTATGCATCTGCATCTGATAAAAATAAGGCGTTGCTGACCTTTTGGGTACTGAAAGAGGCTGCGGCAAAATGCGCAGGCGATGGTCTTCGGGGATACCCCAACAAGACGGATTTCTTGCTGACAGATTCTCGTGTGACGGAAATAAAGGGCTGCCTTGTGGCGGTAATAAGAGACGAGGAGAAAAACAATGCTTTTTGATACGCACGCACACTTAAATGACCCCGCTTTTGACGAAGACAGAGATGAATTGATTACCGGCCTTGCGGAAAAAGGCGTGGGTTTTGTGATGAATGCCGGCTGCTGCCTGGAATCTTCCAAGGATTGCATCGCTTTGGCGGAAAAATATCCTTTTATTTATGCTTCTGTGGGTTCTCACCCGGATTCTGCCGATGAGGTCTGCGACGAGGTGCTGGAGCAATATCTGCAAATGAGCCGCCATCCTAAAGTAAAGGCCATCGGCGAGATCGGTTTGGACTATTACTACGAAAATTTCGACTGTGAAATCCAAATCCGGGCCTTTGAAATGCAGATGGAGCTTGCCCGGCAGGCAGACCTGCCTGTAATCGTCCACGAGCGGGATGCCCACGGCGACGGTATGGATGTGGTGCGGAAATTTCCGGATATTACCGGCGTATTCCATTGCTATTCCGGCGCGGCGGAAATGGCGCAGCAGCTGGTAAGCAAGGGCTGGTATATCGGTTTTACCGGCGTATTAACCTTCAAAAACGCCCGAAAAGCGGTGGAAACGGCGGCGTCTATCCCTTTGGAGTGGATTGTGTTGGAAACGGACTGTCCCTATATGTCTCCCGAGCCTTTCCGGGGTAAACGGAACGACCCGGGCAGACTCCCGTATATGGCGCAGAAACTTGCGGAAATCCGCAATCTCCCTGTGGAAGAAATCATCCGCATCACAACCGAAAACGCAAAACGGCTGTATCGCATCTGATACAGCCGTTTTTTCAAGAGTTTTTACGTAATTGTTTTACCAGGGTTTCCACAAAGCCCCAAATGGGTGGCTCTAACCATTTGTCATAGAGAATACACATATAAAGCGCCTGATGCCAGTTGTCGATGGGCAAGAAAGTAACGCCCGGGTGGGGGAAGGCGGCTTCTTCGGAAAGTACGCAGACACCGACTCCTTCTGCCACCAATGAGAGGGCGGAACGGGCGGTGTTGACGGTACAAATCACCTGCTCTTCAGTGGCTGCGCCGCTTGCCCACTGCCCGAAGCTGTTTTCCATATCATAATTGAAAACAATTTGTGGCTCCCGCAAAATTTGCTGGGGAGTAAGTGCCTTTTCTTTTTCCAAAGGATGACCTTGGGGCAGGGCAACGCAGAAATTCCGCTGTCCTAACTTTCGGAAATGAAGGCTTCTATCCCGGTTTGTGGTATCCACAATCGCCATATCTAACTTTTCTTCTCGGACAAGGTCCATCAGCTCCTCGGCAGAGCTTTCCGTTAGCCGGAAGCGGATGCGTTCGTTTTGGCGTATGTAGTCTTTGATTTCTTTAGCGACGGTGCTGTCCAGCGCGCCGGAAACAATGCCCATACGGATTACCACCGGGGCGCTGATTTTACTGTCCCGGAGGGTCATTGAGGCTTGATTTAATTCTTGCAAAGCAGCATCCACTTTTTCCTGGTAGAAACGGCCTTCTTCCGTCAGCCGGATGTTCCGCCCCACCTTTTCAAAAAGCCGTACATCCCCTAATTCTTCCTCTAAATGATGAATGGCGCTGCTTAAGGACGGCTGGGAAATACCCAATCGGGCGGCGGCAAGGGTATAATGTTCCAACTGCGCCAGCACGGAGAAATACCGCAAATAGTTGTAGTTCATATAGTTACCTCTCTGATCTATAGATACAAACTATAAATAAAATATCATAACTATATTGGTTTTTGCAAGAAGAATTTGTATAATGGGGGCGTTGTCGGGAAATTTTCCCGAAATGGCCCGGAAACGGGCCTGTTTTGCGAAAAGAAAGATTGCATAGATAGGAAAACTGTGCTATCATAACAGGTGGAAAACCTGTGCTTTTCGCACAGACATAAGGAGAAGCAAAATGGCATTTACTTATCGCGGACTGAAGGCCGACTATAAGAGACATATTATTACCGATGCCGAGGTAGACCGCCACATTGAGCGGCTGCAGCAGCAGTATCCCCGGATTGCTGTCATCAAGGATCGCCCCACCGAAAAGGGCGACGAGATCGTTTTAGATTACGCAGGCTTCTGCGACGGTGTTCAGTTCCCTGGTGGCACAGCGGAAATGCAGACCTTGGTGCTGGGAAGCGGAATGTTTATTCCCGGCTTTGAGGAGCAATTACTTGACAAGGTGCCCGATGAAGAAGTTACGGTAAAGGTTACTTTCCCCCAGCAGTACCATTCCGAAGACCTGGCAGGCAAAGACGCGGAATTTAAGTGCAAGATTCACGAAATCCGGGTAAAGACCCCTTATGAGCTGGACGATGTGTTTGCAAAGGAAATCGGCGAATGTGAAACCTTCCCGGAAATGAAAGAAAAGCTTCGGGAGAGCCTGCAGGCTTATACCGATGAGCGTGGCGAGATGGATTTGCAGGATCAGCTTCTGCGCCTGGCTGCAGAAACCCTGGATTATAACCCCTCCGAGGGCGAACTGGAAGAAGCTGTTCAGGAGCAGATGAACAATCTCCGGGCGCAGCTTTCCCAGCAAGGTCTGACGCTGGATATGTATATGCAGTTTATGAACACTACAGAGGAAGCCCTCCGGGAGGAGGCAAAGCCTGCGGCATTGGCAGCGCTCCAAAGCGCAGCAGTCATTGACCGGGTGGTGGAAGCGGAAAACCTCAGCGCAGAGAAAGAGGAAGTAGCCCAAGCGCTGGCTATGGTTTGCCGGCAGAATAATATGACCATGGAGCAGATCAAGCCCTACTACGATGAAGCGTTTGAGAAAGCGCTTGTAAGAAGTGTACTCACCGGGAAGGCGATGCGACTCATTCGGGACGCAGCCGTCATCACCGAGGTATAATAAACATATTAATAATGTGTCAAAAGACACCGAAAAACAAGGAGGAACATACTATGGCAATCGTTTTTGACGAAAATGGCAAGTACGTGGACGAGAAGGGTCTTGTAAAGCTGGATCCTACCAAGTTTGCTGACTGGCAGATCGCTGAGGAAGCAGAAAAGACTCTGCCCCCCGTGGAATATTTCCGGGAGAAGCTGGGCCTGCTGCCCGAGGAAATTATCCCCTACGGCAAGACCCCCAAGATCGACTTTATTAAGGTTATGAAGCGTCTGGCTGATAAGCCCGACGGCAAGTTCATCGAAGTTACCGCAGTTACCCCCACTCCCTTCGGTGAAGGTAAGTCCACTGTTTCTCTTGGTCTGATCGAAGGCCTGGGCTACATCGGCAAGAATGCCGGCGGCGCTCTGCGTCAGCCCTCCGGCGGCCCCACCATGAACGTTAAGGGTACTGCAGCCGGCGGCGGCAACGCTCTGCTGATGCCTATGACCGAGTTCTCCCTGGGTCTGACCGGCGACATTAACGACATTATGAACGCCCACAACCTGGCTATGGTTGCCCTGACTGCCCGTATGCAGCACGAGCGCAACAACACCGACGAGTGGCTGGAAAAGATGGGCCTGAAGCGTCTGGACATCGACCCCAAGCGCGTGGAAATGGGCTGGGTTATCGACTTCTGCGCACAGTCTCTGCGTAACATCATCATCGGTATCGGCGGCCGTCTGGATGGCTTCATGATGGAGTCCAAGTTCGGCATCGCTGTCGGCTC
>JAZOVI010000012.1:0-4150 GCA_045658625.1 Faecousia sp. | reverse complement strand
AGATTCCAGCTGGAACACGCCCTGGGTTTTGCCTTCGGCAAGCATAGCGAAGGTTTCGGGATCATTGTCCGGCACTTTTTCGATATCAAAGTCCGGGTTGATTTTTTGAATTTGGGTTTGGGCGTCTTTGATAACCGTCAGGTTGCGAAGACCCAAAAAGTCCATTTTGAGGAGTCCCAGTTCCTCAATGGTGGTCATGGTGTACTGGGTGACAATGGTGTCTTCATTTTTAGACAGCGGCACATAGGCGCACACAGGGTCTGCGGTGATCACCACGCCGGCGGCGTGGGTGGAGGTGTTCCGGGGCATACCCTCCAGGCGCATAGCCGTGTCAATCACAGTGCGGATTTTTTCATCCCCATCGTACATTTCCTTGAGTTTCGGAGAAACATCCAGGGCTTCTTTCAAGGTAATGTGCAGTGGCATGGTAGGCACTTGCTTTGCCACCTGATCGGTTTCCGCATAGCTTAAATTCAGCACACGACCAACATCCCGGATAGCGCCACGGGCGGCCATCGTACCGAAAGTGGCAATTTGAGCAACGTGGTCAGCGCCGTACTTTTGCATAACATATTCAATGACCTCGCCACGGCGTTCCTGACAGAAGTCCGTATCAAAGTCGGGCATACTGACACGCTCGGGGTTCAAAAACCGCTCGAAAATCAGGGCGTACTGCATAGGGTCTACCTCTGTAATATGCATACAGTAGGCAACGATAGAAGCTGCGCCTGAGCCACGGCCCGGGCCTACGGGAATGCCGGTTTCCTTGGCGAAGTGGATAAAATCCCAAACGATGAGATAGTAGTTTACATAGCCCATTCGGCTTATAACGCCGATCTCATATTCCAAGCGCTCCAAATAGGTTTCCGGCGGATTTTCGTACCGCTCCCGGAAGCCATCCATACAGAGCTTGCGGAAATATTCTTCATTGGTATAGCCCTCGGGTACGGGGAAAGAGGGCAAATGGTACTGGTTAAAGACAAATTCCAAGTTGCAACGGTCGGCAATGCGGACGGTATTCTCGAATGCTTCATCGAGATCCGGGAACAGAGTTCGCAGCTCTTCCTCGCTCTTTAAGTAGAATTCCTCGGTTTGGAATTTCATACGGTTGGGATCGTCAATGGTTTTGCCGGTTTGGACGCAGAGGAGCACATCCTGCATGGTTGCATCCTCTTTGCGGAGGTAGTGGGCGTCGTTGGTAACCACCATGGGGAGGCCTGTTTCTCTTGCAATCCGGCAAATGCCCTGATTGACAGCGGTCTGCTCCGGGATATTATGATCCTGAAGCTCTAAGTAGAAGTGATCTTCGCCAAAGATATCCGCCATAGTTAGGGCGTAATTTTTGGCGGCATCATAGTCCTCTTCCATCAGGCACTGGGCTACGCCGCCGGCAAGGCAGGCAGACAGGGCGATAAGACCCTCGCTATACTGCCGCAGGAGCTTAATATCCACACGGGGCTTGCCGTAGAAACCGTGGACGAAACCTTCGGACACCAGGCGGCACAGGTTTTCATAGCCCTGGCGGTCTTTACACAAAAGGACAAGGTGGTAAGGGTCGTTATCAATGCCGTGGACACGGTCTTCCATATTCCGGCGGGTTACATAGACTTCACAGCCGATAATCGGCTTAATACCGGCGGCCTTGGCGGCCTTATAAAAGTCAATACAGCCGTACATAACACCGTGGTCGGTGATGGCAATGGCAGTCTGCCCCAGCTCCTTGACCCGATCCATCATCCGGTCAATACGGCAGGCACCGTCCAAAAGGCTATATTCAGAGTGAACGTGTAAATGGACAAAACCCATATTATGCCTCCTGTGCCATCTGTACGAGTTTTTTCAGTCTGTGATTCATTGCGGGCTTGGTAATAGGCGGCTGCATTAGCTGCGCCAGTTCTGTGAGCGAGGATTCGGGGTTTTCTTCCCGGGCTTTGGCAGCTTCCAAAAGCTTGCCGGGAAGCTTTTCATAAACGCCTCGCTCCCGCAGTACCCGGATGGCAGAAAGCTGCTCTTGGGCGGCTTCCACCACTTTTGAGGTATTGGCTTCGTCGCAGTTGCAGCGGCGGTTTACCTCGTTATTCAGCTCTTTTTCAAGTCTGGCTTCCATAATGCCCATTGCGGAAATGGGCGCGCCTAAACAGGTGAGAAAATCGGAAATCTGCTCACTTTGCTTGAGATACAGCACCCGACCACCGGCGCGAACTGCCTGCTTGGGTGCAAAGCCCAAGACCTCCTGAACGAGGGTATAGGCTTCCCTTACCACACTGGGATGGGAGGTGGTCAGCTCCAGGTGATAGCCCTTTTCCGGGTTGGTTACCGAGCCGCCGGCTAAGAATGCGCCCCGCAGGAACGCCACTTTACAGCAATCCTCCTCCAGACTTTGGAGGTTAATATGCAGCGCAAGGGTCTCCTCCGGACGGAAACCGTAGGTCTCCATAAGTATCCGGCATTTTGCAGGATCGGTAATCAAAAAGACCTGTTTGCCGGCGCTGTCCTCCTGGGGACGGACGTCAAAATCCATAGAAAAAGCTTTCTTAAACAGTTTCGGAAGCCGCTGGGCAAAGTCCCGGCTTTCGGTGATAATCCGCACACCGTCAGCACCAAAGCTATTGCAAAAGAGCAAAATACCAAAACACTCTGCTGTAGCGCAGCAGGTTTTCGTGGGCGCAAAGCGGCAGACCTCTGCCTTCGCGCCTGCGGAAAAAGAGATTGCCACTTTACTCCCCTCTCTTTCTTACCAAATTCGCACTTCCGGCTCAATACGGATGCCGGAATTTTCAAATACTTTATCGGACACCTGCCGCAGCAGTTCCTGCACATCAGCGGCGGTAGCCCTGCCTAAATTTACAGCAAAGCCGGCGTGTTTTTCGGAGATGGCCGCATCCCCAACCCGGTAGCCTTTCAGCCCCGCCTGGTCAATAAGGGCAGCGGCATAGCCGCCTACGGGACGCTTGAAGGCAGAGCCGGCAGAGGGCTTATCCAAAGGCTGGGAAGCTCTGCGCTTGCCGATGAGTTCCTGCATTTTCTCCCGGATTTCACTTTCTGGCTTTTGAGAAAGGGCAAAAACGGCAGAAAGTACAATACCGTCCTCGTCCTCTAAGCGGCTGTGGCGATAGGAAAAGCCCATTTCACCACCGGGGATGGTTTGGATGTTGCCATCCATATCCATCACATCCACACTCTCGCAGACCTGGCAGATCTCTCCGCCGTAAGCGCCGGCGTTCATATAGACACCACCGCCTACCGTGCCGGGGATACCGTGGGCAAATTCCATGCCGGACAGGCCAAGACCTGCGGCAAACATAGCCGCTCTTGCCATGGTTACGCCGGCGGCAACACGAATGCGGTCATTGGGGAGACTCTCCATTCCGTCCATTGCATCCTTCAGGCAAATCACCATTCCGGGGATGCCTGCATCGGGGGCGAGAATGTTGGTTCCTGCGCCTAATATACGCACATTGCAGTCCAATAACTTGGACACTTTCAAAATTTTCGACAGTTCCTCTGCGTTCTTCGGGAAAGCCATTACCTCGGCAGGGCCGCCGATGCGGAAAGAGGTATGCTTTTCCATAGGTTCTGCAAACTTAAGAGAAACGCCCGGTAAAAATTCCTGTATTTTCAGCTGAAAAGCGGTAAATTCCATAATAAACGCCTCCGGGTGTATAATCTATACCAGTATAGCATATGGCAAATTATTTTGCAATTATTCCTGCAAAAAATATAGAAAAAAAGCGAGGGAAAAATCCCTCGCTTTTTATGTAAAAATTACTTCTCGACGATTTCCAGAACTTCCATGGGGCAGACCTTGACGCAGATGCCGCAGGCGATGCACTTGGTGGTAGTGCCGCCGTCCTTCTGCACCATAACCTTCATGGGGCAAACCTCAACGCACTTGCCGCAGGAGGTGCACAGCTTCTTATTGATCATATAAACGCCGGTCTTGGGATTCTGGGTGATAGCGCCTGCCTCGCAGACCTTGGCGCACTTGCCGCACTGGATGCAGGTCATAGGCTTGGCTGCGCCGTTCTTATCCACGATCTTGATGCAGCTCAAATCCTGGTGAAATTCCTTATAAAAGGCTTCGGAGCAAGCGCGGACGCACTCCAGGCAGGCCATACATTCTACATTTTTCTTAACGGAAAGCTTCTTC
>JAZOVI010000011.1:0-3638 GCA_045658625.1 Faecousia sp. | reverse complement strand
TTACCGGGAATTGCCGGAACTTACGGACAAGCTGATTCCTTACTGCGAAGCTGGAAAGGTCAATCTTTCCGTGCCCTCTCTCCGGGCAGACAATTTCTCCAAAGAACTGACCGCAAGATTGCAGACGCTCCGCAAGAGCAGCTTGACTTTTGCTCCTGAGGCCGGTTCTCAGCGCCTGCGTGATGTTATCAATAAGAACCTGACCGAGGATGAGATTCTGTCCTCCTGCGCCAATGCCTTCCGGGGTGGATGGAGCAGCGTAAAGCTGTACTTTATGCTTGGTCTGCCCACAGAAACCGATGAGGATGTCAAGGCCATCGCAGAGCTTGTCCATAAGGTAATTCTCTGCTGGAAAGAGAATGCCACCCAGCGGAAGAAGGGTCTGCGAGTTCACGTGGCAACGGCATATTTTGTGCCCAAGCCCCACACACCTTTCCAGTGGGAGCAACAGATTTCTCCTGAAGAATACCTGCGTCGCTGCCGCTTGCTGAAAAGCTATTTCAACTCAAAATCCATTGAATATAATTACCACACCCCCGACATCAGCCGCCTGGAAGCAGTAACCGCCCGCGGCGACCGCAGACTTGCGCCCGTACTGGAAGCTGCTGCTAAGAACGGCGCGATGCTGGATGGTTGGGATGAATATTTTAAGTTAGATGCCTGGCTGGATGCCTTCGCAAGCTGCGGCGTAGACCCCGATTTTTACACTGTCCGTGGCTTCGGGGAAGAGGAATGTTTGCCCTGGGATATGATTGACGTGGGTGTTACCAAGAAGTTCCTGCTTCGGGAGCGGAAACGGGCTTACGCCGAGGAAATTACCCCGGATTGCCGTCAGGGCTGCGCCGGCTGCGGCGCTTCCGCATTACTTCGGGAGGTGGAATGCGATGCTTAGAATTGTATTTGAAAAGACAGGCGATGCGGTCTGGATTTCCCACCTTGACCTGATGCGTCTGTTCCAACGAGCCTTCAAGCGGGCAGGCCTGCCCCTGACCCATACCCACGGCTATAATCCAAGACCGTCGGTATCTATTGCGCTGCCTATGTCTGTAGGCGTAGAAAGCCGCTGTGAGCTGTTGGATTTCACACTGGACACCGATGATGTGGATGTATCTAAGCTGGCTGAGTTGCTTAATGATAAGCTGATCCCTGGTGTTCGGGTGCTGGAAGCCTACGAAGGCGGCAGAAAGCTTAAGGAACTGTCGCTGATGAAAGCCCGGGTAACCCTGACCTATGACAATGGCATCCCTGAGGGAACGCAGACGCAAATTGAAAAGCTGTTCTCTCAAGGTGAGATCATCGTGCCGAAGAAATCTAAAAACGGCATCGTCGATCAAAATATTGCCCCTATGATCCGAAAAATGGATGTTACATCCGACGGTCAGCGGCATATAATACTGGAAGCGGTAATCTGTTGCCAGGAGCCGAGCCTGAATCCGATGCAGCTTGCCGCGGCGGTAAATATCCATCTGCCGAATTTTCAGCCCGATGATTGCACCTGTCAGCGGGTAGAAGTATATGATAATAATGAAGTAATCTTCAGGTAAGGAGTTTTTTATGGTGGAAGTCAATCCCAATTACATTTTGGAAGAATGTCCCATCTGCCGTGGCGCCGGAATGGTCGTCCACGAGGGCGGCTGGAACGTGCAGGTAGAGTGCGCTGATTGTAGCGCCCACACCGTCTACGTAGAATACGAAAACGAGGACGAGAAAAAGGCCGCTGAGCAGAAGGTGGTAACCCTCTGGAACATCGGAAAAGTGATCAAATCCGACGTCGGCGAATAATTTTCACAAAATCCTTTCTGTTAAAATTTGATTTGACATTTATAAAACTGCAAGTTATAATCCTAACGAAGATTTGCATTGGCCTTGTTATCAAGGTAGAGTCGTTAGGACAGAATTGCAAATCTTCAAAATCTTTTCAAAAAAAACTAAAAATAATGCTTGCATTTTCTGACAAGGTGTGATACTATACTGAAGCTGTCAGGAAATGACGAGCAAAATCCGGGTGTGGCGAAGTTTGGTATCGCGCTTGAATGGGGTTCAAGAGGCCTCGAGTTCGAATCTCGACACTCGGACCAAAAAACCGAAATCCACTTATGTGGGTTTCGGTTTTTTATTTTTCAAAGCGGAGAGATTCGAAGATGTTAAATGCAATATGCCGGTGGCATATTGCTGCTACCAGTGCAAACACTGGTAGCTACTTTAATTTTTGCCAAAGGCAAAAATGCAAACGAATCTCGACACTCGTTTTCCAGTAACGCAACCAAATCTCGCCACTATACAACTTCGCATCCATATGCTATAATCTAAAAAAGAAATTTCAAGGAGCCACCCACAATGACCCACTACCTTAACCTCAGCCCACATCCCTTTTCTATGATCGCAAATGGCAATAAAACCATCGAACTGCGCCTTTTGGATGAAAAGAGAAAGGGAATTGCTGTTGGTGATACCTTGATTTTCACCAACACAGTCGACACCTCCTGCACACTAACTTGCAAAGTCAAGGCCCTTCACTGCTTTGCAAATTTTGCCGAATTATACCGCAGTCTGCCGCTGGATAAGTGCGGCTATTTACCGCACGAGATAGCAACAGCCGCCCCTGAGGATATGGAGGCCTACTATTCCGCTGAGAAACAGAAGCAATACGGCGTTGTTGGTATCGAGCTTGAATTAGCCAAAAATACAGGATAGGCAAAAGCCTATCCTGTATTTCTTATTTTGCTATTGTTAGACGAACCCGAGGCCTCATAGTTGCAACCACCGAGGTGTATATATGACCGCAGCCCTGCTACTTGACGGAATATATCATACGATGTATAATCAAATCATAGGAAGAACTGTACCTGCATTTTCAGAAAGGAGATTTCTTATGAAAAAGAGAATCGTTGCCTTATTGTTAGTTGCTGTAATTGTCTGTTCTGCCTTTACCGGGTGTGAGGGACTTCATACAGATGCAGAGGATCCTACCCAAAGGGCACCCATCACCTTTGCGGAACCGACTTACAAATCATTCTATGTTGATGGAATGGAGCTTAAATTGCCTGATCGTTTTCAAAGAGAAGATTCCAATGGCAATATAGGCTTTTTCGATGGTACATACGCTGTATTTCTTACCCGCGAAGCATTTACAGTATACCCTTACTTACAGGATATGTCCTTGGAAGAATATAGAACGAGTATTCTTAATGCATCCGGTTTAGATGCTACAATTGTGGTTATTGATGGGCTTTGTTGCTTTGAATATGAGGCTTATTCATTAGATAAAACGACCAAACATAATTATTTCGTCGTGCTGTTCAAATCCAATAAAGCCTGTTGGGTTGTCCAATTTGCTGCTCCTTTCTGGAATGCTTCTCCTATGCGTTCTGAGTTCATTTCCTGGGCAAAAATGATAAAGATTCGAGATTAACAATTAAAAAGCCACGGGTTTCCCCGTGGCTTTCGATTATTTTCTGATTCCTTTTTTAATTACAGGAACGATGACTATAGCCACCGCGCCGCCAATGAGGGCAGTAACCAGCTGCGGCCAGGAGAACATTGCCTGGAATGTGGCAATCTGGGGCGGCTTCAGGGGCAGTACATTGCAAAGCAGCACCGATACCAGTAAATACAGCGCTGTAAACTTTGCAACCGCT
>JAZOVI010000010.1:0-3623 GCA_045658625.1 Faecousia sp. | reverse complement strand
CACGATTTTTACTTCTCGATGGAACTTACAAAGCCGGGGCGGTCAGCCGCGCCAAAGAAAGCCGAACCGGCAACCAGAACATTTGCGCCGTTTTCCTTACAGACTTCACCGGTGGTCAGATCCACACCGCCATCAACTTCCAGGTAGCAATCAGGATTCACCGCATCAATCATCCGGCGAAGCTCCTGGACTTTCGGCATCATATGGGCCATAAACTTCTGACCACCAAAACCGGGTTCTACAGTCATTACCAACACCAGGTCAATTTTATCCAGATAAGGCGCAACTGCCTCAGCCGGAGTGTTGGGCTTCACCACCACACCGGGCTTTACGCCCAGGGAGCGGATGAGATCAATGGTCTTATGGATATTCTCGGGAGTATCTGCCTCCACGTGGATGGTTAAGTAATCCGCGCCGGCCTTGCAGAACTCCTCTGCATACTTAATGGGTGTATCAATCATCAGGTGCACATCCAGCACCAGGTCTGTAATTTTCCGCATGGCCTTAACCCAAGAATAACCGAAGGACAGATTGGGAACAAAGTGGCCGTCCATAATATCCACATGAAGCCACTTGGCGCCGTCCACCTTGGCACGATCCATATCCTGGTGGAAATGCATATAATCTGCAGAAAGAATAGAAGGAGCTAAAATTGCCATAATAGATTCCTCTCAATTTATGTAGTCTTTAACTAAACTATACAAAATTTTCTCTATAATTTCAAGCTGTTATTCATTAAAAAACAGCAAAGAATACCAGGTAACGATATTTCCACCGTATTGGAACTCCAGTCCCAAGGAGTCTAAGGTAGTGGTCAGCACAATGCCGTGGCTTTCTACGCAAGGGTGCATCCGCTCCGGGAAACGGCAAGGCTTGCCATCCAAAATAGAACACCGCTCGCAAGCAGCGCATGCTTCGCTGGAAAGGACATAAGGTTCTACCCCCAGCTCTCGCAGGAGTTGACGAACCTGATTGGTTACCTCTTCATGAGGGCCACGGGTAGCAAGGCAAGCGTTAATATCCGCCACATCCTCTACCTCTGTAATCGTACCGATGAGCAGGCAATTTTCATAGCCTTTGCACTTTTTCTCACACGCCCCCACCTCGCCCACACCGGGAGGGCAAGCCCAGGATTTTCCGTACATCGGACACTCATATTGGCATATATAGCGAATGCGCTCCGAGAAATCTAATTCCTGCGGGTCAATAAAATAATAGGCGTACAGTGGCAGCTCCGCCAGCCGTTCCTCCAAAACATCTCTGTTCATTCTGTCAGCTCCTTAAGTATGCGTGTGCAGCCTTCCTCAATATCCGCGAAGGTCTGTGAAAAATCTCCGTAAGGCCAGGGATCGGACACATTCCGATCCGGCAAGAAAGGCTCATAGCCCGATTCCTGGGGATAATCCCGCTGCATACGGCGAGCGTTGGAGGAATCCATATAGTAAATCCGGTCAAAGTAAGCAAAATCTGCCTTTGTAATCTGCCGGGCACGATGGCCGTCGCAGCTGATTCCGTGACGCTGCAGTTCTCGCCGAGCAGGGGGATACACAGGATTTCCCCGTTCTTCACTACTGACACCGGCAGAGTCGATCTCCACCTCTACCCCAGCTTTTTTCGCCATATCCCGCATCACATATTCCGCCATCGCGCTCCGACAAATATTTCCATGGCAGACGAATAAAATCTTCACCATAAAAACACCCTCGCTTTCATTGGTGGTATTATAGCACATTTCGCGGTGGGAGTAAACCCCCGCCCTACATACACCGATCGTTTGTTGCCACAAGACAGAGCTGGTGTATAGACTAAACCCCTTGATTTCTATTCGCTTCTACAGTATAATTTAACCAAATCCCCTTAGATTTATGGAGGTAACTATGGAGCTTAAAGATGTTTTGCTAAAGCGCAGAAGTATTCGGAAATTCACTGAAGAAAAGGTCAGCGACGAACAGATCAACGAGATCCTACACGCAGCAATGAGCGGTCCCAGCGCCTGCAACCGTAAGCCCTGGCATTTTTATGTGATTAAAAACGAGAGCATTTTGGAACAGCTAAGAAAAGCTTCCATGTTTACCGGTATGCACGCCCCGCTGGCAATCGTTGTATGCGGAGACTTGTCCCGGGCTTTGCCGCGTCAAATGTCTTCCTACTGGATTCAGGATTGCAGCGCCGCCACCGAAAATATTTTGCTGCGTGTTACCGATTTGGGCTTGGGCGCTGTTTGGTGCGGTATTCATCCCCAGAAAAAAGCAGAGGAAAAGGTCAGCAAGTGTCTTAACTTAAGCGAAAAGCTAATTCCCCTGAATCTCATTTGGGTGGGATATCCTGACCAGGAGCAAGCGCCCAGAGATCAATACGAAGAAAAATGCGTGCATATTATAGAATAATCTACCATAAAAACAGCCGCCTCTTGCGAGGCGGCTGTTCGTTTATTTATAAAGTCAATCCCGAGAAGAAGATATATAAGGTCGCGATCACGCCAACAGTCCAAGCGATGTATCGGGACATAATTTCCCAGGCAGAAGGAGATAAATCATCTACATATTCCACTCTGAAAGACATACGGAAACGGAAAAACGCATCTGCAAACAAGATGCCTAAGGCTGTCAGCACAGCGACAACCAAACCGCCAAACCAAGCGCCCCAATTCACTCTCCTGCTCAGCTCCGGTCCGGACAAAATCCGCAGAATTGTATGTACAGATGGCTTCTTATCCCCAAGCATATTTCCAAAGGAATCAAACCCGGCACCGTCTCCACCATAGTTAGACTCTCCGGTCTTTTCCTCCACAAGTATCATACCGTACATACTATCGTCCAAAACACCGCCACGGAAGAGAATCTCCTCGCCCTCTTTGATTTCCACACCGGTCATATCTTCGGCGCGACCATTACTTTTCGGAACCGCCGTAGGATCTTCCCGGACAGTAAAAGGGCCATAGGTCTTATCACCGTGGCGATAAGTCAGGGATTTATCCGCCCCAACCGCAAAAACAACCGCTTCTTGCCCAATTTTTCCACTATACAGGGTATTTCCGCCCTCTACGCTCTTTTTCAGGAATCCATGATTATATACAAAGCCCATTTGAGAGGAAAGCGAGAAATACACTACGCTAAAAATCACGGCCATAATGAGCAGTAACAGTAACAAGCCCTTTTGATAGCGACCCAGTTCTTCCATAACATTACCTCCCTGTATGTATTTTGTTGACAAAACCAATCTGTCATAATTATTATAGCACAATTCAAGCGCATTTGCAACAAAAAACAGCCGCCTCTTGCGAGGCGGCTGCATACTTATTTCTTCGTATGTTTTTCCATAGCCTCTACCCGCTGGCTGACTGTGGGATGGGAATAAGTCAGCGCCACCACTACAGGATGGGGAGACAGGCAGGACAAGGTGTTCTTAGCCAGCTTTTTCAGCGCAGAGATCAGCTCCGGGCCGTAACCTGCATCTACCGCAAACTTATCTGCCGCGTACTCTGCCCGACGGGTCATACCGCTGGTAAATAGCCCCACAAAGGGAGATAGGAAGCTGAGAATTACATTGCCTGCCAGCACAAAGGCAAAGCCGTAATTGACACCTGCAAAGCCGAAATCCCGATAGATTTCCGGCAGAGATAC
>JAZOVI010000009.1:0-14678 GCA_045658625.1 Faecousia sp. | reverse complement strand
AAGGCTCTTTCATCTGCAGATCCCGGATAATTGTCAAAGTGCCATCTGTGCCCACTGTGGCGCCCACGTCCAGCTTCCCGGGATACTTTTCAACCAGCGGGACATTAGGCTGCGTTACATAGCCCCGCACATTGCCCATAGGGTCGGAAACGCAGACAATTGTACCGATGGGGCCACTGCCCTTAATCTGCATCGTCATGGATCCGTTTTCCACTTTTTGCATATTGCCCATCATAGATGCAGCGGTCAGCGCCCGACCAAAAGCAGCAGTTGCATTGGGCGTGGTTTTCTGAATTTCTGCACCACGTCGAACAGTCTCGGTAGAGCGGATCGCTACAGCCTTTACAAATCCATCCAGGGTCATACCCCGTACTAAATAGTCCTGCATTTTACTTTGCCCTTTCTTGCCTTAAAATAGATTCTCTGCTCCCCATCCTGGGGTTCTTCAAAACGGCGGTCTGCGAATACCTCTATATTGGTAAACCCAGCCTCCTGCAAAAATGCTGTGAGTTGTTCCCGAGAGTAGGCATATTCCTGATGCACTTCTCCGCTGCGCTCCCAAAGCCGACCCCGGCGCTGGAAAATATCCATACCGTAGGTGCAGATATTCGTCTCTTCGTCAAACTCTCCACGCCAGAGGCAGAACACATCATCGTCTTCATCTACGAATGTTTGTCCATCCATCGCCCAGAGTTTTTCCGGCGTGTTTACATCGAAAATAAAACAGCCACCGGGATTCAGCGCCTTATAGGCTCTATAGATTGCTTTTTTGCAATCATCCGGATCAATAATATAATCCAAACTATCCAGTGCACACACTGCCAAATCCACACCCTTTGGCAAACGAAGCTCAGTAAGGTCCTGGCATACAAAAAGGGGCGCATTTTCTCTGTCTGCAATTTTCTCGGAAGCCATTGCCAGCATTTCCGGGGACAAGTCCACACCAATCACAGAAAGACCGCGGTCTGCCAGTAACATAGACACAGAGCCTGTTCCGCAGGCCAGATCCGCAACGGTTCTGGGAGAAAGTCCTTCCCGTCGAAGAATATCAAAATAAAACTCTACAACACCTTCATAGTCCACGTCGTTGGTCAAGCGGTCGTAGCTTTCTGCCAGTGCTTTGTAAGCGTCCATTTTATACCTCACGAAAAACATCCCGGGCACTGCCCGGGATGCCCTTATTTATTTCTTATTGAAGATGTTCAGTACATCGTCGATTTCAGAAGCGCCGCTGATTGCTGCAGCGAAGCCCTTCTTGGGCTGAGGCTCTTCCTTGTGGTCGAAGCCGGTAGCAATAACGGTAACCTGGATTTCATCCTCCAGATCATCGGAATAGGTTGCGCCGAAGATAATGTTAGCATCGGGATTTGCAGCTTCCTGCACAATACCGGCAGCGGTCTCAACATCATCCAAAGTCAACTCAGCAGAGCCACAAACGTTAACCAGAACACCGGTAGCGCCATTGATGGAGGTCTCCAGCAAGGGGCTGGCAACAGCAGCCAGAGCAGCCTGCTCAGCCTTCTCCCGACCGGAAGCAACACCAACACCCATATGGGCACGACCGGCATCCTTCATAACAGCGGAAACGTCAGCAAAGTCCAGGTTGATAATCACGCGCTCGGAGTAGCCAACCAGCTCGGAGATAGAGGCAACTGCCTGCTTCAGCACATCGTCAGCAATGCCGAATGCGTTGGCAAAGGTAATCTTCTGGTCTGTTACATATTTCAGGCGGTCATTGGGGATGATGACAAGGGAGTCAACACGGCCACTGAGCGCTTCAATACCGGCATCAGCCTGACGCATACGGTTTGCACCCTCAAACTTGAAGGGCTTGGTTACAATACCAACTGTCAGCGCACCGGCCTCACGGGCCAGATCTGCAACGATAGGTGCAGCGCCGGTGCCAGTGCCACCGCCCATACCTGCGGTGATAAATACCATATCTACGCCTTCAACAATCTTGGCAATCTGCGCTCTGCTCTCTTCAGCAGACAGCTTGCCGATTTCAGGCTTGGAGCCTGCGCCCATACCGCCGGTGAGCTTCTCACCAATCTGCAGCTTGTTGGGGCAAATAGACTTATTGAGGTCCTGCTTATCAGTGTTAATAACCACAAAATCAACACCGCCAACACCTTCACCGATCATACGGTTAATAACGTTATTACCGGCGCCACCGACACCGATTACTTTAATTTTAACTACACGTTCCTGGAAATCAGCCATTTCCCTATCCTCCTATGTATGATTGGCAGATCAAAACCCGCCCAAGTTACAATGTTACCCCTATATTCTACCTTGAAAACGCCGTTCGGTCAATAGAAATTATGCGATTTTTTGAAAATTTTTATAGAGTTTTCCACAATCAATCAAAGGACTTAAAGTATACTTCATCCGGCCAGGTAGTAAAGCTAACATCCAGCATACCCGCCTGATACTGTCCCAGCTGATAAATTGTCTGCACAACGGAAAAAACTTTCTTAGGGATATCCTCGCCGTCGCCAAACCGCATCTCAAATTTTTGACCGTACCACACCACAATATTACCCATATCCGAAACATCAATGGTGGCAAGTTCGCCCAAAACACCGTTTGCTTCCATTTCTTTTGCGATTTGCAAAGCTGCTGCCAACCGCTCACGGTTATAGACGGTGATGGGCGCTGTAGGTGCTTCTACAGGCGGGACAGCTACCATCTCAGATGCAACCGCCGTTTTTCCAATCTCGGGGTTATCCAACTTTACGCCTAAAATCCGTGTATTACCGTATGCTACCGATGCATCCACTTTCTCCAGGATTTTCCCATCGCAGCTAACCAGCCACCATGAGGTCTCCTCACTCTGTACCGCATAGGAAACCTCTGTTTCCTCCACTTCAATTACAACCGTATCCGGAAGGCGAATGCCGATACTCAGAACCTTATTGATATAAGGAAGCTCGGATAAAATTCGACTGGCAATCTGCCCTTTATTCAAGGTTAGCAGATTCGTACCGTCCATAATGCCGGTAGCTTCCTGAACCTGAGCGACCGTATATTTTTCCGTACCCGCAATTTCAATATTGTCAACTTTAAAGAAGATAGACATACCGAAAACAACCGCCATCACAATCGCTACAACCGTAGCAATATGAATTAGAAAGCGAGTAATATTCACGGGCTTTGCCTCAGTATAAACCGTTTCTTCCTGACGGGGTTTATTTTCCGGCCGACGTCTGCGGTCGGGCCTTCTGTTTGTGCTATTATCCATTACTTACTCCTTAGATTGTGCCAGTGAATACATAATATCGCAAAGTCGCTCCGCAGAATCAGGAACGGCTATCTTCAGCAGCGCAGTACGCATTGCCGAAGCCTTTTCCTTATTTTCTGCTAACGTCTTGATTTCCTCAAACAGTTTCTGCGCTGTGCAATCTTTCTCAAGAATCAAGGTTGCACCGCCATTTTCCGACAACACACGGGCATTCATCTCCTGATGATTGTTCGTTACATTAGGAGACGGAATCAGTATACAAGGTGTTCCGGAAGCCGCTATCTCATTACATGTGGATGCGCCCGCACGGCCAATAAATACATCGGCTGCAGCCACGACGGTCGGCATATTATAAATATACTGTACCATTCGGATATCGTCTGTTTTTGTAAGATCAACGCCCTTGCTTGCTACCAGTTCAGGCATCCAGCTCCAGCCATAGCTTCCTACCGCGTGGATATGCTGGAAAGGAAAACCTGCCTCTTTCTCCAAAAGAAACAGTTCTGCCATCAGTTCATTCATAGCCTTAGCGCCTTGGCTGCCGAAGGCAGATACCACCACGGGACGGTCATCCAGCTTCAGCTCCTTGCGGGCACTCTCCCTGTCAGCAAAAATAAACTCCCTGCGAACAGGCATACCAACTACTTCTACCCGCTCCGGGTGCTTATAATACTTTTTACATTCCTCAAAGCAGACCAGCACCTTATCCGCCCACTGAGCCGCCATTTTTGTAGTGCGTCCAGGAACGGCATTGGCTTCGTGGACGCAAGTGGGAATACCCATCTGGTGCGCTGCAAGAAGGGCGGGATAACTTGCATAACCGCCTGTGCCAATGACTACATCAGGACGAAACTCCCTCATAATCTTTTTACAGGCAGGAACGGATTCCAGTACACAGCGCACAGCAAGCACATTCCGCTTAAAAGCTTTCCAGCTTAATCCTCGGCGCATACCGTAGGCATTGATGGTCTCAAGCTTGTAACCTGCTTTCGGCACAAGCTCCTCTTCCATACTGTTTTTTGCGCCAATGAACAGTATATTACTGTCCGGGTAGCGCTCTTTCCATATATTGGCTACAGAGATAGCAGGCATAATATGACCGCCTGTACCGCCGCAGGTAAATATCACATTCATAATTCTTCCTCCTGTACAGCTGCCCGGTTACGATACCGGGAAATGCCAAGAACAATGCCCATCTCACCTAAGTTTACCGCCAAAGCCGTTCCACCATAGGAGAAAAACGGCAGCGCAATTCCAGTAGATGGGAGCAAATTTGTAACAACACCTAAATTCAGGACGGTCTGCACAGCAATCAGCGTAACAAGCCCGGAAGCAAGAACCGTCGAAAACTTATCCGGGGCACGCAAAGCAATCCAGTAACCCCGTAAAATCAATGCAGCAAACAGGACCATTATCAGCACAGCGCCAACAAGACCCAATTCCTCGCAAATAATTGCAAAAATGTAATCATTATACTGAAAAGGCAAATACAGGTACTTCTGCCTGCTTTTGCCCAATCCCAAGCCAAACAGTCCACCTGAACCAATGGCATAAAGGGATTGGAGGATCTGATACCCGGTATCCCCGGGGTCTTGTTCCGGGTGGAGCCAAGCGGTGATTCTGTCCCCGGCGTAGCCCATAAAGCTCACATAGACCACTAAAAACGCCACCGCTGCGCCTGCGCCTGCCAAAAGCCATTTGGGGCTTGTTCCCGCAACGAACATCATCACAACCGCCACCATACCCATCAGCATAATGGCAGATAGATGCTTTTCCAGTGCCAGTGGGACAAGTATCCCCATAAGTGCGCAGCCAAAGCCAAAAACGCCAAAGCGGAATTTTTTGGCTTCCTGACCAAAATCTTTTGTCAGTCTGGCAAACAAGACAATAAGGGCAAATTTCGCTATTTCCGATGGCTGGAACTGTAGTCCCGCAATATTGATCCATCGCTTGGCGCCATTCACAGACTGTCCAAACACCAACACAGACAAAAGAAGCAATATGCTGACACCATAAATGGGCCAGGCCATCTTAAACCAAAAGCTAGCAGGCACACGGTATAGCGCCGCCATAGCAACCAGTCCAATTAACGCACAAACGCCCTGTTTCTGCAAATATCGGGTAGATACGGTATAGCCCGTATCATATTCACTTTGGGCATAGCTTGCAGAGTATAGCATCAAAAGCCCAACTGCAAGCAAGCTCAGTAGAATAATCAAAAAAGGAATATCGAAGCTTTCACCCGTCGGTCGCATCTGCCGACGGTGGTTCTCTTTGGCATGCAGAATACGCTCCGCAGCCATAAACCCTCCTTATCCGATAAGACCGGAAATACTAAACCAGGCAACTACACACATAATGGCAGATACCGCAGAAAATACCAAAACGATCTTAACTTCCTTCCACCCACACATTTCAAAATGGTGATGAATGGGAGCCATCTTGAAAATACGCTTACCGTGGGTTGCCTTAAAATAGATAATCTGAATAATGTCGGACAGTGTTTCCACAATGTAAACAAAGCCCACCAGAATAAGCACCAACGGCATATCCAAGGCAAATGCCAAAGCGCAGACCACGCCGCCTAAGAAGAGTGATCCGGTATCACCCATAAATACTTTAGCGGGATGCCAGTTATAAATGAGATATGCAAGCAAGCCGCCTACCAGAGCCGCAGGTAAAATAGCAAGATCCCACCGCTCCATAGCGACTGCAACAACTGCAAAGAAAGCCATTACAGGAATGGTTACGCTGCCGCACAGGCCATCCACACCATCCGTCAGATTTACTGCGTTCACACAGCCAACCATTACAAACATCGCAAAGAAAATATAAACAATAGGATGGATGTACACAGAAATATTCACGAAAGGAATATACAGATTGCTTGTCATAATGCCGGCTTTATATAGCGCATAAAGGTAAACCGCTGATACGGCCATCTGAAGCGCTGCCTTCTGGAATGCTGTCAGGCCCAGATCCCGCTTAAACTTCACCTTACAGAAATCATCCAAAAAGCCCACAAGACCAAAGCAAAGGCTCAGCGCCAGGGCATAAAACGCAGTGTACTCCCCTGTCTTAGGCAGATTGATAAGCAGGCAAAGCACCGTAGAACCGATAAACATCAGTCCGCCCATCAGCGGTGTACCAACTTTTGCATTATGCCAGGTAGGTCCGATATCGTGGACAGACTGGCCTGTCTTCAGTGCACGCAAAAGAGGCAGCAGCAAAAATCCCAAAACGCCTGAGGCAACAAAGCCAATCAGGGCGGTAATCAAAACGCGTGTCATTATAATATCCTCCGTTTTTCTTTAGTCCCGCAAGAAATCTTCCAGGATCAATTCCATTCGCATTCCCCGTGAGCCTTTGAAAAGCAACACATCACCGGGGTGGGCAGTTAATTTTAGTATTTGCACCAAACGTTCACGATCAGTAAAGGCTCTGGCGCTGCCAGCCATACCTCCGGTAAGCGCGCCATTGAGCATCCGCTCACTGGTAGGACCAAAAGCAAACAGCAGGTCTGCTTTTTCCGCTGCAACTCTGCCTATCTTATAATGCTCCGCCTCAGCGTTAACGCCCAGCTCCAGCATATCGCCAAGAACCGCAATCCGACGGCCAGGCTTGTTGGCAAGTACACTCAAGGCAGCCGCCATAGACTCAGGACCGGCATTGTAGCTATCGTTGATAATGGTAAAACCTTTTGCCTGGTAAATGCTCTGTCTGCCTTCCATATTTTGAAAAGCAGCAAGCCGAGCCTGAACAGACGCAGGCTGTACGCCCATCTCCAAGGCAACAGCAATGGCTGCAAGAGCATCAGACACATAATGCAAGCCATTAAGCGGAAGTCTTACGGGAAATACATCCTCGCCTGCCCGGACATCAAACCGCAGCAAACCATCTTCCTCTTCTACACTGCTTGCAATAACAGAAGCATTTGTGTTGTTCAGACCAAAATGAATTCTCCGGATATCTGTAACAATCTTCTGATTCCACAGGTGGGTGTCGTCACCGTTCAGGATAAGAACGCCATCTTCATTCATTCCTTCCCGAATCTCTAATTTAGCCTTCAGGATACCCTCCTGAGAGCCTAAATGCTCAATATGCATTGTGCCGATATTGATGATCACACCAATGTCCGGCTTACCGATATTCGTCAAATAAGCAATCTCCCGAAAATGGTTCATACCCATCTCCAGTACCGCCACATGGGTATCCTCAGGCATAGCCAAGACCGCCATAGGCATACCAATATCGTTATTATGGTTTACAGGGGTCTTTGCAACCTTATATGTGCCATCCAGGACTGTCGCAATCATTTCCTTCGTGGTGCTTTTGCCAACAGAACCGGTAACAGCTACCACCTTCATACCGATACGCTGCCGCTCATTGCGGGCAATATCTCCCAAAGCGATGCGGGTATCCTCCACAATAATGGCTGGATAATCCCCATCTGCGTGGGTACACAGGACTGCCGCAGCGCCCTTTTCCATAGCTGTCGGGATAAAATCGTGTCCATCCCGCGCACCCTTCAGCGCCACAAACAGCTCTCCTGCCTGCAGCTTTCGGGTATCGTTATTCGCACCTAAAAAGGTTACATCTTTATACTTAGGGTCGATCTTGCCGCCGCACCACTGTGCCGCCTGCTCTAATGTGATCCTGCCCATATTAACTCCTCGTTTCCTCCAACCAGGCCGCAACGATCTCTCTTTCGTCCAAATGGTGCTTTACGCCGCAAATCTCCTGGTATGTTTCGTGGCCCTTTCCTGCCAATACAATTATATCATCTTTTTTCGCAATGTCCATAGCCAGTCTGATTGCCTGAACGCGATTTTCTACAATCTCGTAATTATTTTTTTCCACCCCTGCCACAATCTGGCGGATAATTGCCATGGGCTCTTCTGTGCGGGGATTATCGGAGGTAATAATGGCAATATCTGCCATATCTGTGCCGATTTTACCCATAATGAGTCGTTTTACGGGATCTCGATCACCACCGCAGCCAAACACCGCAATCAATCTGCCTTTACAGATGGAACGCAGCAGGGTCAGCACATTCTCCAAGCCGTCCGGCGTATGAGCATAGTCGATGAGGATGGTATAGTCCTTACCGGGAGTAGGTACAACCTCAACTCTTCCCTTGACACTCTTCGCCGTTTTCAAGGCTTCTGCCGCATCTACAAGAGAAATCCCCAAATTTACCGCAATGCCTAATACAGACAATACATTATAGACAGTAAACAGACCGGGTATTGATACCTGCACTTTTGTCTCCTGCGCACCGCACACAGCTGTAAAGCTTACGCCATCCGCAGGCAGGGAGATATCCTTGGCATAAAGCCCCGCCTCCTTTTTCACGGAGGTGGTCAGTACCGGGCAAACCGCTTTCTTAAACATCCGATCAAACCAGGGATCGTCAGCATTTCCTACTGCTGTATCACAGCGGGCAAACAGCTCTGCCTTAGCGTCACAGTAAGACTCCATCGTCTTGTGGAAATCCAAGTGATCCTCTGTAAGATTTGTAAATGCGCCGGCTGCAAAATGAAGACCTGCCACTCGGTCCAAAGCAATGGCGTGGGAAGATACTTCCATTACCACGTGGGTACAATCTGCATCCCGCATCCGCCGCAGCAAGCCATAAAGATCAAAGCTCTCCGGCGTGGTACGGGAGGCCTCCATCCGTATATCCCCGATCATATTCTCCATTGTGCCCATAAGGCCTACTTTTGCGCCAACAGTTTTTTCCAGCACGTGCTTGAGAAGCAAGGTGGTAGACGTTTTTCCGTTTGTGCCGGTAACACCAATGATCTTCATATCCGATGCCGGATCTCTATAGAAATTCTTACCAATGAGCGCCAACGCAAGTCGGTCAGACTCCACCAAAATATAGGGAACATCTTCTGTGGGCTGCACTGCCGTAACCACCGCCACAGCGCCCTTTTGGAGCGCCATAGGGATATAGCGATTTCCGTCTGTTGCAAAGCCCACAACCGCCACAAACAGGTCGCCGGCTTCCACTTTCCGGGAATCATAGCATACATTTTTAATTTCTTTGTTCATATCCACGTTAGATGCACATACGGTAATGCCTCGCAACAATTCAGAAAGCTTCATAGTCTATTTCTCCTTTGTATGGTCAATCTCTTGCCTTTGTATCGGCAAAGGTTAGTGTTATTGTCGTGCCCGTCTGTACTTTTGTACCTTTCGGGGATGACTGCGCTGTTACAATCACATTGGGTTCTAAGCTCATATTGCCTGTTACCAAAATATATAGTCCGGCTTTCCCAGCCGCTTCCCGGGCCTGACTTCGGTTCATACCAAGAAAATCCGGAACCTCTGCATAGGAAATTTCCTGTTTTTCGCCAAAATAAAGGATAATCTGACTATTGCCTGGTATGCTTTGTCCGGTAGCGGGAATTTGGCCGGTTACCGTTTCCTCTGTTCCCTGGAACAGAGCCGTTATACCTTGCTCTTTCAGCCGTTTTTCCGCTTCCTTTTTGGTAAGACCGCTATAATCATCCACAACGACCGTTTTCCCTGCCATATCTTCCTCGGTATAGTTATGCTTAACACCCAGATAAGGCAAAATATCTGCCATTACCGCGCCTACTGTAGGCGCTGCCATTACACCGCCGGAAATATAAATCCCCGTAGAACGAGAAGGGGTGTCTAATGCCACAAGTACAATATACTGCGGATCATCCATAGGCGCAACCCCCACAAAGGAGACAATTTTATCCTGCACCCGCTGTCCGTTTTCATCAAACACATCTATTTTCTCGCTTGTGCCGGTTTTTCCGCCAATGGCGAAACCCGCCACCTGGGCATTTTTCGCTGTTCCCTCTGTAACCACCGACTGCAAAAGCTGGCGCATAACTTTAGAGGTTTCCTCTTTGATCACCCGGCGGATTACCGTCGGCTCTTGCTTTAGTACGGTATTGCCATCATCATCCTGCACTTCAGAAACAATATAAGGCTCCATCAGTTCCCCACCGTTTACAACAGCCGAGATTGCCCGGACAAGCTGCAAAGGTGTCAGCTTAAAAGTCTGCCCAAAGGCCGCAGAGGTTAGGGATGCCGTTCCCCATTTTTCGGTATTGGTAATAATATTTTTATCAAAGAATACGCCTTTGCTTTCGCCATTTAAGTCGATGCCTGTTTTTTCCAGAACACCAAAGTTCTTTATATATTCGTAAAACTGCTCGCCGCCCAATTTAAGGCCGATATGCGCAAATGCCAGATTGCAGGAATTTTGGAGTGCCTGGGGTGTTTTTTGCGAGCCGTGTCCGGTAGAGCGCCAGCAATGCAGTAGTTGGGCTCTTCCGGGGATCTGTTCTGCGCCGCTGCAGTGAAAGCCCGTTTCAAGATTTACCGCACCGCAGTCCAATGCAGCTGCAAGGGTCAGCACCTTAAATGTTGACCCCGGTTCATAGCCGTCGGAAATACAGCGATTTCTCCACTGCTTCAGCTGGGCCTCGGTAAGCGCTTGGCTGTATGCTTTTTTGCCATTTTCATACGCAACGCTGCCAATAGGACTATTTTCATAAGTCCCACGCAATATTTCAAGAGACGCTTTTGTTTTTTCGTCTTTGATTTCCAAATAATTGTTTGGATCGTAATTTCCCAGGGTCGCCATAGCCAGTATTTCCCCGGTATTTACATCCATTACCATCCCAAACGCACCGTTTTGCACATCGTATCGGGCGATGGCATCTTCCATCTGCTTTTCCAAAATTGCCTGAATGGTGGTATCTATGGTAAGAATCACATTATAACCCTTTTGGGAGGATACATATTTTTCGTAAGAAAAGGGCATATCCATTTCGTTATTACCCTTTGTTGTGATTACTTTTCCGCCACTGCCTTCCAAAAAGCTATTGTAGGCTGCTTCAATTCCCTCCGAGCCCTGACCGGACAGATTGGTAAAACCCACTACCTGCGCTGCCAGCGTTCCATAGGGATAATATCTCTGAGAACTTGGTTCCAAGTGGATGCCGGAAATATTATTCTCGTTAATATACAGGCGTATTTTTGCCGCTGTCTCTTCACTGATTTGAGATGCGATTTGTTTATATCGCTTGGTTCTGTCTTTCCCTTGCTCCACAATCCAGGCAGGATCTTTTTCAAGGATTTCCCCAAGTGCATTGCCGATTGCTGTAAGGTCTGCCTTTGACTGTTTCAGCTCGTGGGGATCGAGATAGACATTTTCCACCGTTACAGATGTGGCAAGGATATGCATATTTCTATCCAGTATCCACCCTCTGTCCGCCATGACCCGGGTAGTGCGGGTTTGATTGCGCAAAGCAAGGTCTGAATAATAATCATAATTCAGAATCATCAGGTTACATAGCTGCACTATAGTAGGAACAAACGCCACAATCCCTAAAACTACAGCAATCAGCAACACTCTGCGATGCTGTCCGCTATCTCCACGGACACGGTTAAAAGACCGCTTATCCCTGTTTTTCTTCATAAAACCCCGACCTTTCGATTTTGAAGGGCAGCAAAGGTAACCTTGCTGCCCATTCGTGCTACTTTATCCTATTGGTCGGGGCAGTCTTTATGCAAAAAGTCCTGCTAAAAATATTCCGATCTGCTCCCACAGGGTAGGTGTCTCCACCGTCTCTTCAGGAATATACATGCTGATACCGGTCTGAGGTGCTTCCATTTTCGGAATCATACCCAAAGCCAGCGCCAACTGCCGGATTTCATCCAGATCGCACACTTCATTGAACTCTTCCCGCAATGCAGTATTCTGCTGGGACAAGGAGTCAACATATTGCGCCATCTGCGCACTATGGTCTTTTGCTTCCTGAAGGCGGAACATACCCACGCCCATCAGTATCAACATACATACCGCTACTGCCACGCCGATCATTGCCAGAGGGTCAATGGTTACAACGCGACGCGCTCTCCGCTTTGCTTCAGGAAGCTGCACCTTCTTTTTAGGCACAGGCGCGAACTTACGTGCAGCATTACCATCTGTGCTGAAATCTATATATCTGATATCAATCTGACTTGCCACGTGATTCGTCCCCTTCCTTAGTATCAAAGCTTTTCGCAAATTCTCAGCTTCGCGCTGCGAGATCTGGGGTTTACCTCCAGTTCCTCAGTGGATGCTGTAATTGGTTTTTTCGTAATGAGTTTTACCTTCGGTTTTTTGCCACATACGCAAACCGGGAAATGAGGCGGACAGGTACAGCCTCTGGATGCTTCCACCATTGCGTTTTTCACAATCCGATCTTCCAAAGAATGGAAGGTGATTACCGCCAGCCGTCCGCCGGGTTTTAGCAGCGGTATTGCTGCGGCCATCGCCCGTTCCACAGAACCAAGCTCATCATTGACCGCAATACGGATGGCCTGAAAGCTCCGCTTTGCTGGATGCTGCTTTTCCCGCAACGCCGCAGGCGGCATGGCGCTTCGGATTACATCCACCAGCTCCAAAGTGGTTTGAATGGGTGCTTTTTCTCTGCGGCGGCAGATACTGGACGCGATCTGCGGTGCGTAACGCTCCTCGCCGTAATCATAGAGGATTCTTTTCAGTTCCTCCTGAGACCAGGTATTCACTACCTCATAGGCCGTCAGGCTGTCCTGGCCGTTCATACGCATATCCAGCGGCGCATCTGCCATATAGGAGAAACCGCGAGATCCGTCATCCAACTGCGGAGATGAGACACCCAGGTCCATTAAAATGCCATCTACGCCGGAGATGTTTAAATTCTGCAATACGTCTGCCATTTCGCAGAAATTGGAATGAACAAGCTTTACCCGCTGTCCATAGGGCGCTAACCGCTCCCCTGCCGCTTTCAGTGCGATAGGATCCCGGTCAATACCCACAAGCAATCCATTGTCTAAACGGCGGACAATCTGCCCGGAATGACCTGCGCCACCCAGTGTGCCGTCCACATAGATACCGTCCGGCTTAATCGCAAGACCATCTATGCACTCCTGCAAAAGCACGGAGATATGATAAAACTCACTCATAGTCCGATGGCCTCCAAAGAAGCCAGCAGCTTCTCGGGCGTAAGGTTTTCTTTCTCAAATGCATTGAAGGCTTCTGCATCCCAAATTTCTGCCTGGCCTGCTCTGCCCACAATTACTACATCTTTGCCGATGCCGGCATAATCCAAAAGGTTTTGGGTCAAGGTAAACCGGAACTGCTTGTCCGGGTTACATTCGGTAGCATTGATAAAAATAAGGCTGGTAGCCGCGCTGCGCTGGGAAATAGGCAGCGCATTATAATTCTGCACCAGGGTTTCCCAATCCTTGGAGGTGTAAACGGTCAGGCAGCTGCGGCCACAGTTGACGCCAAGTGTTACGAAGAAATCTTCGCCCATCTCAGCACGAAGCTTTGCAGGAACGAACAGACGGTTCTTATCGTCCAGCTTCGCCGGGTATTTCCCGATCATTTTGGCCACCTCCTACTCCATTTTGCTCCACTTAACTACCCTTTTACTCCCTTTAACGACAGTATAACGGATGTTTTTAGAAAAATCAATCTTTTTCTTTCATTTTTTTCAAAAAAGTGGAGAAAATACCGGCTTTTTGTTATTTTCGAACGGTTGTTCTACTAAAAATGTGCGGTATTTCTCCTTTTTTGTAATTAACCCTTAAAAGACAGAACGCCGTCTGTCAATTTTCCCCAAACTTTGACTGGTTTTTTGCCGCAACGGAGTAAATAGGATGCCAAAGGTCCCTCCACTTTTTCCTGAACCATATGGCGGATTTGTCGGGCTCCATCCCGGCTTTTTATATCTCTGCAAAGGGACAACGCCAACCCATCCGGCAATAAAAGCTGCAAACCATTTTCCGCTGCGCGGCTTTGCAGTTGCTGCAAGCATTTCTCCGCAATCTCCTCCATCGCTGACATACATAGAGGATCAAAACAGACGATCTGATCAATTCGTCCCAAAAATTCAGGCGTAAAGCTGCGTTGGAGCGCTGTCTTTGTCTGGGCGGTTTTCCCGGTGGGTTGAAAACCCAAACCATCGCTTTTATGCTCTCCGCCCACATTGGTAGTCATTACAACAATCGCATTCTTAAAGCTGACTTTGCGGCCTGTTGAATCGGTTAATTCCCCCTCCTCCATAATTTGGAGCAGAATCCCTATTACGTCGGGATGGGCTTTCTCCAGCTCATCCAAAAGAACAAGACAGTAAGGTCTGCGCCGAACTGCTTCCGTCAGCTTCCCTCCCTCGCCATATCCCACATAACCGGGAGGCGCACCAATGAGCCGAGCCACCGATTGCTTCTCCATATATTCCGTCATATCCAGGCGAATAAACGCCTCACGGTTTCCATATAACTCTTTTGCCAACGCCCGACAAAGTTCTGTCTTTCCCACTCCGGTAGGACCAGAGAACAACATACTGGCAACAGGACGATTGCTGTCCCGCAAGCTGGAAAGTCCTCTGCGAACGGTTTCTGCCACCTGAGA
>JAZOVI010000008.1:0-5262 GCA_045658625.1 Faecousia sp. | reverse complement strand
TGTCTACAAGTACGATGCAGACGGCCACTGGCAGCTGTGCTCCAACTGTGATGCAACCAGCGAGAAGGAAGCCCACCAGGGCAACCCCTGCCAGAGCTGTATGTACGTACCCAAGAGCGAAGGCGGCGTACCCGTAGTAGCCATTGTAGTTGCAGCAGTAGTTGTAGTTGCAGGCGCAGGCGCAGCGATCTTCTTCTTCGTCATCAAGAAGAAAAAGGTCTAATCGCTGAATAACCCCCAATAAACCAAAGAGGTGGATGCTCGCATCCACCTCTTTTAATATAAAGAAAAGGTAGACAATATGGTATTTTTCCATGTGTCTACCTTTATTTTACAACCACACTAACTCAGTGGTTGTGTTTTTAATGCCATGGCCCATTCGTGGGGGATCTGCAAATTGCCTTTCCCTATACCTAAGGCAATGTCCGGCTTGTTGCTGCCGTGAAAATCGCTGCCACCGCTGGGCAGAAGACCAAATTGCTCTGCCAGTTTCAAGGAGAGCTGGGTGGTTGCTTCGCTGTACAGAGGATAGTAGCACTCCATACCCACAAGTCCCTTTTCTTTTGCTTGTGGCAGGAATGTAAGCAGACTGTCCTCCTTCAGATTTAGAAAAGGATGGGCAAGCACCGGAACAGCGCCAATGGATTTGATAAATTCCAGCATTTCCCATACTGTAGGCCGCTTAGGCTCTTTATAATAGCCGTGCTTGGGCGCAAGAAGGGTGGAAAAGGCCTCCTTTATGGAGCCAACATAGCCCTTTTTGGTCAGCTCTGCCGCAATATGGGCGCGATTAAACTTTCCGTTGGGGGTAGCATTGCGGATTTCCTCAAAGCGGATATCATAGCCGGCTTTATTCAAGGCGCAGATCAGATCAAAATTACTTTGCTCTTTCCGTTTATGGAAATCTGCCATCAGCTCCGAGATGGCGGCAAAATGGGTTTCCGGGATATACAGTGCCAACAGGTGCAGTTCTGTGCCCTCGTAATCCACAGAAAATTCCGCTCCGGGAACGGCTGCTATATCTTTGCCTTGAGCAGCAGCCAAAAATTCCGGCAGACCGTCTACCGTATTGTGATCGCTGAGGGAGATGGCGGAAAGACCGGCGCATTCCGCCGCTTCCACCAGCTCTGTAGGGGTATAGGTTCCGTCGGAAAATACAGAATGGGTATGCAGATCACAAAGTTTCATAGGTAGTTCACCGCCTTTTACCTATGATAGCACGCTTGGGGAAAAAAGTAAATCGACAGAATCCCCCTTTCTTGACAAATACGGGATATTGCCATAAAATGGAAATATATTCTTTATAAGGAGTTTTTGCTATGAAAAAGCTATTAGCGATTCTTTTAACGTTGCTGTTGGTGTTCAGTCTGTTTGCCTGTGGCTTTCCAAATGCTGAGCCGGCTGGAACGGCTATCACCGAAGCGGAAATCCAAAAAATTCTAAACAGTGAATTTACCACACCGAAAAATATAATCGTCATTATTGGCGACGGTATGGGCCCCAATGATATTACCTTAGCGCAGCAGTATGCAGATGGTGTCTATGATTTTGGGTTGGTGCTGAACCAAATCAAAAACCACGGCCTTGCCACGACCCGTTCTGCCAGCGATGCCATTACCGATTCTGCCGCATCGGGCACAGCCCTTTCCACAGGCGTAAAGACTAATAACGGTTATATCGGTAAAGATCCCGACGGAAACGATCTGAAGACAATGGCGGAGATTGCCCGGGAATATGGTAAGAAGGTGGGCATTATTACCGATGAAGAGGTTACAGGTGCCACACCGACCGCTTTTGTTGTCCATAATATTTCCCGCAACAACAGAATAGAGCTGCTTAGTGCGATGATCAAATTTAAGCCCGATGTACTGATGAGTAAGAAATACAGCACCGCCGCCATTGCTGACACCCAGTGCCGGGAAATTCTTAATAATGATTTTCTGATAGCCGAGGATTTTGCGTCCTTTACAGAAGTACTGGCTGGCGATCCCAACGGGGAAAAGTCTTTCTGGGGTTTTTTGGATGGATATTCTACGGATGCGTCCGATAATCTTGCCCAGTGCACAGAGATTGCCTTGAAGCGTTTACAAAATGAGAACGGGTTTTTCCTGATGGTTGAAAGCGCCGGTACGGATAAATACGGCCACCAGAACTATATGACCGGAAAGCTCGGCAGTGTGGTAACCCTTGATCGGACAGTTGCGGCAGTCCTTGAATTTATGGAAAAGAATCCCGACACACTGTTGATCATCACCTCCGATCACGAGACCGGCGGTGTGCAGCTGCCTGTAACCGGAGAAGAAAAATTAAACGATCTGTTTACTACAACCGAGCATACAGGGGTTCCTGTCCGGGTTTTTGGCGTAGGCAAGGGAACGGAGTATTTCAGCGGCAAGACTGTTGACAATACGGATATCGCAAAATTCCTGATTGCAGCCATCAAAGGTGAATAAAGAAAAGCGGAGCAGATCATCTGCTCCGCTTTTGTATTGGCATGGATACTATAATAATATAGGCTGTAACTGTTTGCCTTCCAAGGCTAAGGACAGCGCATGGGGAATCTTTGTGAAATCCGCTACCATGCTGGTGGGTTTCTCTACAGGATCGTCCTGTCCGAATGGGACGAAATAATAATTCTTTTTGGCAAGGAGTTTGCCGATATTTTCTGCCGCGCCAGCCAAAGCATCGTTGGTGGAAACGGCTACCAGCACCGGACGTCCGTTCCGCAAATGGCTTTTGGCTGCCATTGTTACCGGCGTATCTGCGAGGCCGTGGGCAAGCTTTGCCAGGGTGTTTCCGGTGCAGGGGGCGATAACCAGAGCGTCCAGCGCCTTTTTTGGACCGATAGGTTCTACCTGAGGGATTGTAATAAGGGGCGCTCTGCCGCAGATAGCCTCCGCCTGGGCAAGGTGTGCTTCCGCTGTTCCGAAACGGCTGTCAGTGGACGCGGCAGCGAAAGAAAAAATGGGGATAACGGTGTGTTTTTTTGCCAATTCCTCCATAACGGGGAAAACGGCCTTGTAGGTGCAGAATGACCCGCACAGGGCAAAACCTACGGTCATAAAGGTTCCTCCTTTTTAACAAGACGAATGATGGTATCTGCGATAAGCCTTCCGGAGCTTTCCGGCGCATAAATGGCAGGCAATCCTCTTGCCCAAAGCACATCTTCACCGGCTATGCCCATCACGGAAGACAGTTCCATCTTAAAAACACCTGTAGGGCAATGGGGAAGAACGGCTGCTGGGGCGGTATTGATGACAGCCCGGAAGCCGGTAGCATCGGGGATTTCTTGCGTGTCATAGCCCAAGGCGGCGAGCATTGCCCGGTCCGTTTCTTTCCGGGCATAGACGGTAACCGCGGCATCATTTTCCCGAAGCAACCGGGCAAGGCACTTGCCAATTCGTCCCCAGCCGATGATTAGCACAGGGCAGCTCTTTAATGTACAGGGCAAGCAAGACATTAGTAAGCGCAAAGCGCACCGGGCGGTGATGTCCGCATTTTCTGAAACATAGATGGCATCCTGTAAAAGGTCAACGGTTTTATAGCCGGTTAGAGCGGGGTGGTGGAGATTGCCGCCGATAATGGTAATGTCCTGGGGTAGGGCAGACAGAATTGCCGTTAGATCACCGCCTCCCTTTATCGCGCCGTCGGCGCTGAAGGAAGGAATGGGCAATAGCAGATGGGTTATCCGGTCATTTGGGGCAGGGAGGATTGGCAGAACTTTTGCGGCATAGTCCAATGCGCTGTTCCGCACAGGACAGTAAAATAAGTGGTTTTTCATAAGATCACCCTTTCAACCCACATTATGTGGGAGAAAGAGCAGTGGTGCTTGATTTTTTGCACAGATACGTTATAATAAAAACAAGAGGTGATATAAGTGCAAAGACTTGGATTTATCCACGATATGATGGATGTAAAGGTGCTGATCCTGTATGTAACGGCAAGAGCAGACTATCCTATGACTTGCCAGGAGATTTATGAGGTCTGCTATCAGGATGAGTGTTTGAGTTATTTTGATGTTTGTACCGCTTTGCCGGAAATGGTGGGCTCCGGCCACCTTATTCAGGAAGAGGATAAGTATACAATTACGGAAAAGGGTCGCCAGGATGGCACTCTGACAGAGGATTCCATTGCTTTTACCGTCAAGCAGCGGGCGGAGAATGCCATTATGCGCTTTAATCGTCAGCTGCGGCGCAGCAGTTTTGTGAAAACCCGTATTCTGCCCAGAGAAGATGACAGCTTTACGGTTATGATGACTCTGGATGATGAAACGGGCAATCTGATGAATTTGGAGCTGATGGCACCTTCTCGCCGGCAGGCGCTCCGGCTTTCCGGTCTCTTTGAACAGAAAGCAGAACAGGTTTATAACCTGGTGATTGAGCAACTTTTGGAAGAGAGTGAAGAAATAGAGGCCTGAGCCCTTGTCGATTTACAAAAATCGCGGTATAGTAGTAGTACACCGGATGACCGGTGATACGAAAGGAGCTGCCGCGTATGAAATTTCAATTTAGTGAAAAGAAAGTTAAACTTCCGAAAAATGTGCACGCCTATGCAGAGAAGAAAGTAATGAAACTGGCACGGTTTTTTGAGGAGGATGCGGAAGCACTTATCGTATTTTCTGTAGAGAAGAACCGCAACAATGTAGAACTCACCGTTCACGGTGCAGGCACCTGGTTCCGCGCCCGAGAGAGCACATCCGATATGTTCGCTTCCATCGACGCCGCTGTTGGTACCATCGAAGGCCAGATCCGAAAGAATAAGACAAGACTTGCCCGCCGTCTCCGCCAGGATGCCTTCACCCGCACAGCAGAAGAAACTTCCTTTACTCCTGATGAAAAAGAAGATGACCTCCGAATCGTTCGTATCAAACAATTCTATTTCAAACCTATGACCCGGGAGGAAGCTGTCCTCCAGATGAACCTGCTTGAGCATAATTTCTTTGCGTTCCGCGACATAGACAATGGCGAATCTTTTGCAGTTGTATACCGTAGACATGACGGCGACTACGGCCTGATCGATGATATCGGATAGCGAGAAACATAAGCGTTTTGGGGCCTCGAAAGAGGCCTCAAAATTTTTTAAAATTTTTGAAAGAAAATGCTTGACAAATGGCAAATAAGGTGGTATCATATGCAAGCTGTCCGATGAACGAGCGCGAGCTTCGGGAGGGTAGCGGATGTACCTTGTAAATTGAATAACGCAAAGACGAACAAAACACCTTGAACAACAAACAAATGGATTGTTTAAGCGTAAGCGAAAAAG
>JAZOVI010000007.1:0-7398 GCA_045658625.1 Faecousia sp. | reverse complement strand
TTCTTATCCAGCCGCCAACTGTACACATTATTCTCTTGTCCGTTCTCATCGATATAGCGGTAACGATACCTCCCGTCAGCGCGCTGGTACTCTCCTTCATGGAGAATGCGATTGCGATTATCGCGTCTTCTTTCGCTCATAGCGTCTCCTTTCTTCAAGGAGAGCCAGACTTGCGCAACAATTATAGCACAAATCCGGCTCTCTGTACAGAAAAATGATCAGATGCCGTATAACATTTGCCTTTTTAGGGGTTAAACTGCCGTTGCCTGATCCAAATATTCTTCGAATTTTGCCCGTTTGATCAAAACTCGATTACCGTTCATAACATAAAAATTCTCATGAGGATGCTCGTCGATCAGTGACCGGAGCTTGTTTTCTCCGATGTGATAATACCCGGCTGCTTCCTCAACGGTCAGCGTGTAACGCCGCCATACCGGGGTAATATTGGTCTTGCAGTTACTGCAGATGTTCTCCATCAAATTCCTCCTGTTTTCCATAAAATTGCATTAATAACTCATGCACGGCAACCTCGATTAGATCCCGGCTTTTCCAGAACATCTCCGCATTGATTGCTTCTCCGGATTTTGTTCTAAGGGCAAGATGCGTAAGGTTGCAGTTGATTTCTCCTAATAGCTTCAGTATTTCAAAATATGCTACTGGAGGAAACTCGTTTGGGCGAATACCGCAACACAGTTTTCGAAGGTAGGTTTGCTGCGGCAGATTGCATTTCTTTCGGTTGGTTTCCAGCGTCTGGTACTCTTCTTCGTTCAGACGCAGGTGGATCTCATGTGGTCTTGTTGTTGATTTTCCCATAGTTATCTCCTCTCGTTTCCGTAAGGGTTTGGGGTTACCCCAAGTGACGCGGAATGTCCGTTGGGACCATTTCGCGATGCTTGCTAAGAAAATGCCGTTGCCATTTCCTTAGAGGCCGTCATGCGAAGGGCAACTCATCGTCGGGGTCGGTTAATACCGCCCATGACGCAAATGACGATTGTGACGATGTTTGGGGGAGCGAGAAGGCAGCGTCATTTTGCTGACGCAGTGACGCAAGGGTCTCGTTCCTCCTTTTGTCGTCATTGCCGTCATCATCGTCATTCAGATTCCAAATCATCAATCTGGCCTGTGCGGTTGGCTTGTGTTCCATAGTAATCCCCAGCGGTTTAAAGACTTCGTTGAAGTGCCTGGTTATAAGCTTGCTGGCTACATTTGCCTTTGTTGCTTCGTGGCCGATAGCGGCAAGCAGTTCCGTTGCCGTACCGGTAAAACGCTTTTCATTCAGCAGGTAATCTGCAATCTGAAAAAGGAATTGCGGTATGCGCTCCCGGCGCAAGGCGGAAGTGTCCAGTGCTTCCGTGACTTCCCATACATTTTTCCGCATGGTCAGCTTCAGCCGCTTTTCCTCGATGTCCCGGCCGGTGATGCTGAGAACTGCATCATTGCCAAAACGATCTTCTTTGCGCAGTACCATACAGGTGTCTGCTACACCTGCAATGCCGGTAGAGCCGGTCATATCGTTGAAGACATTGCTGCCGTCATGCTCCTTGCGGTTGTGGTGAACAAGGAAGATGCAAATGTTGTGGTCGTCGGCGATCTTCTTCAGAGCAGACAGATCTCGATAGTCCTGGGCATAGGCGTTGACCTTGGATGAAACATTGTCCCGGACCATCTGCAGCGTATCGATGAAGAGCAGACCGGTACTGGGTTGGTCTTTTAATGCCAATTTGATCTGTCCTTCCAGCTCAGCACCTAGCTTGCCGCAAGAGAAGCCAAAGTGCAGATTCGTCGGTGGGACATCAATTAGATCCTGCATACGCTGCTGTATTCGCCAATCCTTGTCTTCCAAGGCAAGGTAGATCACATCCGTTTTAGATGTAGGAAGTCCCCACACCGGCTCACCCCGGCTAATCTTCAAGCAGAACCATAGAACCATCCAGCTTTTGCCAATCTTGGAATCGCCGGACAGAATGGCAAGACCGTTGGATAGGATGCCGTCAATCAGCATCCGGGGATGGTCAAGGGGTGTGTAGAACAGTGTTTCTGCGCTGATAAGGTGCAGTTTTTCCATGATACTTGTCCTCCTTTCGCTTTTTGTTTGGTAGTAGCATGGTTGTATTCCTCCAATTTTTGGAGGAATGTAGGCCTGCCTCGTTCCGCTCGGGGGCTTTCCGCAGCGTCGCCGCGCTCGTGCTTTTGGGCAGTCTTGGCACAGTCTGTGGGAGGGCAGGTTATTCAGTTGTCAAGGTGCAGTTGAAAGAAGCTTTCATATATTCGGACATTTGCGGCCCCGAAAGTCAGGGCACCGGTGAAAGGTTTTTGAAAATCCTTTCACTTATTCGGAAGTGAGGAGGGGCAAAAGTCAACCCTGGCTCAGAAACTTTTTTGAAAGTCCCTTCACTAATTCCGACTTTCAGACCCCTTTTTGTAAACCCAGTTTCAGAAGAAACTTCTGAAACCTCTTTAGGTGATGCTTTTGATCATCGCCTGAGGGGGAGTTTCGGTATTAAATTCTGCCGAGGAAAAGTCCTTTCACATATCCGGACATTTGAGGGGGGCAAAGTCAACCCACCTCAAAAAATATTTTTTGAGGTGGTGCTTGTGACCATCACCTCCTGCCGAAAAGCGACTTGCAAAAATACCCTCATATATCCGTAAATAAGGAGGGGTAAAAGGCAACCCCGATAAGAAAAATATTTTCTTCCTCATTTGGTAGGCATCGAAAACCCACAAAACTAAACACCTTTTGAAAAATTAGTTTGGCGGAAATAATCCCTTCATTTACCTACCGCACGCTTTTGCCCCAAAAACGAAACACCCGAAAAGAAAATTTTTCACCTAATGGCAAAAAAGAAAGCCTCCGGCTAAAACCGGAGGCGGCAGACACAAACAAGGACAATTCGTTTTTATCCCACTATACATTGACAACTATCAATGTATATGCTATTATATCGACAAACATCAATAGGAGGTGGCTTGATGGAATTTCACGAAAAGAACATGGTGCTTGTTTTCAAGGCTCTGAGTGATGAAAACCGGATTCGGATTTTGAAGCTCCTTCACAACGGAGAAATGTGTGCCTGCAAGCTGCTGGATGCGCTGAACATCAGTCAACCGACCCTGTCCCATCATATGAAGATCCTCTGCGATGCCGGAATTGTCAACGGGCGGAAAGAGGGTAAATGGATGCACTACTCCATTTGCAGCGAAAGTTCAGCAGAACTCAGTGTAATGCTCCGTGAGCTTCTAACTGCAGCCAATGTTCCGGATAATTGCTGCTGCAAAGAAAAATAAGCCGTAGGAAGCTACGGCTTTCTCACAACACAACACATTGATATATTTCAATATAAGAATATGAAAGGATGATAACCATGTGGTCATTTATTCAAAATGAAATCCTGGGAATGCAATGGCTGAATCGTTTGATCGGCAGCCTTATAGAAGCCGTTGGTCTTGATCCCACCAGCCGGATCGGCGGCAGCGTTCAGTTTTTCTTCTACGATATAATCAAAATTATGGTACTGTTGGGTGTGCTGATTTTCGTAATCTCCTACATCCAGAGCTATTTTCCACCGGAGCGAACCAAGAAGATCCTAGGCAAATTCCATGGCATCGGTGCTAACTGCGTAGCTGCACTTCTGGGAACTGTAACACCCTTCTGCTCCTGCTCGTCCATTCCGCTGTTTATTGGCTTTACCAGTGCGGGTCTGCCCCTCGGTGTGACCTTCTCTTTCCTGATTTCCTCTCCCATGGTGGACCTGGGAAGTCTGGTGCTGCTGATGAGCATTTTCGGCTGGAAGGTTGCGGTTATCTATGTGGTACTGGGACTGGTGATCGCTGTAGCCGGTGGTACGCTGATCGAAAAGCTCCATCTGGAAAACCAGGTAGAGGAGTTTATCCGCAGAGGTAAGGCCGTGGATGTTCCCCAAGAGGAACTGACCGTCAAAGACCGGATGCAGTACGCCTGGGAACAGGTGGTTTCCACCGCAAAGAAGGTGGCTCCCTATGTGCTGATTGGTGTTGGCATCGGTGCTATCATCCATAACTGGATTCCCGAAGAATTTATCATCCAACTGCTGGGCACCGGAAATCCTCTGGGTGTTGTGATTGCCACCATCGCAGGTGTGCCCATGTATGCGGACATCTTCGGCACCATTCCCATCGCGGAAGCCCTTCTTGCCAAGGGTGCACAGCTGGGTGTCGTTCTCAGCTTTATGATGGGTGTGACGACGCTAAGCGTTCCCTCCATGATCATGCTCCGCAAAGCCATCAAGCCGAAACTGCTGGGTGTCTTTGTTGCCATCTGCACCGTTGGCATTATAATCGTCGGTTATTTCTTCAACGCAATTCAGTTCTTACTGGTATAAAGGAGATATGAAATATGGCAAAAAAATGGTATCCTGTTATCGACATTTTGACCTGCCAGGAATGTGGCTCCTGTGTAGCAAAGTGTACCCACGGTGTCTATGACAAGAGCAAAGCACCCGTTCCGGTGGTGGTGAACCCTGAGGGTTGCATTGACCACTGCCATGGCTGCGGCAATCTGTGTCCTGTTGGTGCCATCGCCTATGTAGGAGATGATACCGGCTGGATTGCTCCCGCACTGCAAAATCAGCCCCAGGCAAAAGAGGAATGCTGCTGTTGCGGCAGTACAAGCAAAGGAAAAAAGGAAATCAAAATCGAGTATCTGTATCTGGATCTGAAAACCTGTGACCGCTGCGTTGGCACGGATGCGGTTTTGGATGAGGTTGTGGAAGCTCTGCGGCCTGCCCTGGAACTGGCCGGGTATCAGCTGAGCTACCGGAAGCAGGAAGTCTACACGGTGGAAATTGCAGCAAGCTACCGTTTCCTTTCCTCTCCCACAATTCTTGTGAATGGACAGGATATTTTTGATACCATCACAGAATCCGATTGCGGCTGCTGCGGAGACATTGCCGGTGTGCAGGTGGATTGCAGAGTCTTTGAACACGATGGCAAGACCTATGAAGTTCCCACCGGAGAGATGCTGGCTGACGCTATCTTGAAAGCAATCTATCATCCCAATGTCTGCACCTGTGGAGAATATCAGCTCCCCGAAAACTTAAAGCGGTTCTTTGCGGGTAAAGAGAAAAAGGCAGCATCTTCCTGCTGCTGCGGTACATCCAATTGTTGTTGATTCAAAAAACGGAGGTAATATATTATGGCACTGTTTAACTTTGGCAAAAAGAAAGAAGTAAAGAAAGAAACCGGTTGCTGCTGCGGCAGCACTGCACCCAAGGCAGAAGAAATCGGCTGTTGCTGTGGCTCTGCGCCCAAGGCAGAGAATACTTGCTGCTGCGGTAAGAACACCATCAAGGTTCTGGGTTCCGGCTGCAAGAACTGCCACGATCTGTATGAAGCATCCAAGACTGCGGTACAGAATCTGGGTCTTGCAATCGAAGTCGAGTATGTGACTGATATGGAGAAGATCATGGAGTATGGCGTTATGAGTATGCCTGCTTTGGTGGTCAATGAGAAGGTAGTTTCCATGGGCAAGGTCCTGAAGGCCACCGATGTAGAGAAACTGCTGCACAAGCTGGGTTTCTGATATGAAGAAAGTAGCTTTTATCTGCGTCCATAATTCCTGCCGCAGTCAGATTGCAGAAGCGTTAGGCAAGAAGCTGGCTTCCGATGTGTTTGAAAGCTATTCTGCCGGTACGGAAACAAAGCCCCAAATCAACCAGGATGCTGTCCGGCTGATGAAGCAGTTGCATGGAATTGACATGGAAGCGACCCAGCACAGCAAGCTCCTGTCCGACATTCCGGAGGTGGAAGTAGTGGTCACCATGGGTTGTAATGTACAATGTCCGTTCCTGCCTTGCTCCCATCGGGAGGATTGGGGATTGGAAGATCCCAGCGGCAAGAGCGACGAAGCATTTCTGGAAACGATCCGCTTAATCGAGGATAAGGTACTGGATCTGCGGAAGCGTCTGGCATAAGAGCGCAAAACACTTGACAGGTGGCTTTTCTGCCATGGTCAGGTGTTTTGCGTTTGAGAATAATCTGATTCAAGAAAATGGCATCGGCATTTTCTTAGCAAGCATCGTGAAATGACGGCACAGTTCACCCAAACTTGGGAATCTCCCAAACCCACCACGTGCAATGTGTGATATAATGACAGCAAAAGCCAGCGAGATGTGCTTATGATAAAAACCGAATCCCGACATGTCGAACAGTTGGTAAAATTTTTGATTTATAGGTGAACATATGGCGAAGCATGTTGCAAATATACTTACCGGTTGTCGTATTCTCGGCAGTATTTTATTGCTGTTTTTCCCTGCATTTTCCTTGGCATTTTATATCGTATATCTCTTCTGCGGTTTTACTGATATGATAGACGGCATCGTTGCCAGAAAAACAAACAGCACCAGTCAGTTTGGAAGTCAGCTGGACACGATTGCCGATCTTATTTTTGTGGTGGCAGCTATGATCAAGCTGTTGCCGGCGATCCATCTTCCGGGGTGGTTGTGGATATGGGGCGGCGCGATAGCCGTTATTAAGCTTGCCAATATTGTTTTGGGATTTGTTCGCAGAAAGAAACTGGTGGCGTTGCATACCGTATTAAATAAAACCACGGGGTTTGTATTATTCATATTGCCGTTGACTTTCACCTTTGTTAAGCCAACCTACACCGTTTTGGTGATATGTTGTTTGGCAACAATTGCGGCAATGCAAGAAGCAATCTGTGTTACTAAAGCGTAGGATATTATTTATTAAGCTTTATTCTAGCTGCCATTTTCGCTCTACCGCAGGTTTATTCTCCTCACTAAACCGCTGGTAGGTGTGATTTCTTCCCAGGTTTCTATATACTGAATGCGAAAGGAGGCACCTTATGGACCAGATTAAAATCGGAAGATTTATTGCTGCGTGCAGAAAAAGGGCAAACCTGACGCAACTGCAGCTTGCAGACAAACTGGGTATCACAGACAAAGCTATATCCAAGTGGGAACGGGGCATCACTATGCCTGATACTTCAATCATGCTTGAACTCTGTGATATTCTTGGCATCAGTGTAAATGAATTATTAAGTGGGGAGAAAATCAATATGGAAAACAGCAGTCAAAAAAACGAGCAGCTTTTGCTTGATATGGCGAAGGAATTAGAAAAGAAAAACAAAACGATTTGGTCTTCTATGTGGGCAATTATGATTGTAAGTATGACCGCCCTCATTGCAGGTATCTTTATTGCCGCATTTTTGATTCCTGAAGGAGTGTGGCAGCTTGTTACAATTCTTTGTGTTTGTGTTTTGTTTTTGATACCGTGCTTTTATGCTTTAAAGCTGGAAGTGAGTGTGGGTGCCTATAAGTGCCAAAATTGCGGTTACGAAATTGTGCCAACCTATAAAGAAGTAATGATGGCAATGCACAGAGGATTTACACGTCACTT
>JAZOVI010000006.1:0-4561 GCA_045658625.1 Faecousia sp. | reverse complement strand
GGTGGTACCGCGATTCTTTCGCCCCTACTTTTTGTAGGGGCGATTTTTAATTTTATGGAGGTAAATTTAGATGGCAAAATATTACGGCTTAAACGAACTGCGTGAGATGTTCCTTTCTTACTTTGAGAGCAAGGATCACCTGCGCCTGCCCAGCTTTTCCCTGATCCCCCAGAACGACGCTTCTCTGCTGCTGATTAACTCCGGCATGGCTCCCATGAAGCCCTACTTTAAGGGCGAGGTAGAGCCTCCCCGCCGCCGTGTCTGCACCTGCCAAAAGTGCATCCGTACCGGCGATATTGAGAACATCGGTAAGACCGCCCGCCACGGCACCTATTTTGAGATGCTGGGTAACTTCTCCTTCGGCGATTACTTTAAGAGAGAAGCCATCGCTTGGAGCTGGGAGTTTTTGACCGAGGTGGTAGGTCTTGAGAAAGACCGTCTGTACCCCTCCATTTACGAAAATGACGAGGAAGCCTTTGAGATCTGGAACAAGGAGATCGGCATCCCCGCAGAAAATATCTTCCGTTTCGGCAAGAAGGATAACTTCTGGGAGCACGGCTCCGGTCCTTGCGGCCCTTGCTCCGAAATTTACTATGACCGTGGCGAAAAGTACGGCTGCGGCAGCCCCGATTGTAAGGTGGGCTGTGAGTGCGACCGCTTCATCGAGGTGTGGAACAACGTTTTCTCCCAGTTCGATAACGATGGCAACGGCAACTACACCGAGCTGGTGCAGAAGAATATCGACACCGGTATGGGTCTGGAGCGTCTGGCAGTTGTTTGCCAGGATGTAAACAGCCTGTTTGATGTGGACACTGTTATGAACATCACCCGCCATGTGACCAAGATCACCGGCGCACAGTACGGTCAGAGCGCAAAGACAGACGTATCTCTGCGTGTTATCACCGACCATATCCGCGCTTCCACCTTTATGATCGCTGACGGCGTGCAGCCCACCAACGAGGGTCGTGGCTATGTTCTGCGCCGCCTGCTCCGTCGTGCTGCCCGTCACGGCAAGCTCCTGGGTGTCAACCGCCCCTTCCTCTTTGAGGTTGTGGAGACCGTTATCCAGGAGAATGAGAGCCACTATACCTACCTCCGTGAGCGCGCTGAGCACATCATTCGTGTAGTCCGCAACGAGGAAGAGAATTTCGCCCGTACCATCGATACCGGTATGCGTATCTTCGGTGAAAAGCTGGCCGTACATAAGGCAAACCGCGAAAAGGTCTTCTCCGGCGAGGATGCTTTCCTGCTGGCTGACACTTACGGTTTCCCCATCGACCTGACAGCCGAAATGCTGGAGGACGAGGGTATGACCGTAGATATGGACCGCTTTACCGCCTGCCGTGAGGAGCAGAGAGTCCGGGCTCGTGAGGCTCGTAAGGCTCTGGGCGACTTGGGCTGGGCCGGCATCGACTTTGGCTCCGATGTTACCGCCACCGAGTTCGTTGGCTACAATGAATATAACTGCGAAGCAAAGATCGTGGCCGTCTGCGTAGGCGAGGAAGTTACCGGCTCTCTTGCCGGCGGCGAAAAGGGCGTTATCGTCCTGAACAAGACCCCCTTCTATGCAGAAATGGGCGGCCAGGCCGCTGACCACGGTGTCCTGCTGGTAGGCGACAGCCGCTTCGAGGTGCATGATGTCCAAAAGGACAAGGGCGGCCGCTACCTGCACACCGGTACCATGACCCGGGGTATGATGAAGGTGGATGATCTTGTCTGCGCTGCCATCGACGTAGAGCGCCGCAAGGCCATTATGCGCGCTCACACCGCAACCCACCTGCTGCAGAAGGCTCTGAAGGCTGTCCTGGGCGACCACGTTCACCAGGCTGGCTCTTTGGTAGAGCCGGACCGTCTCCGCTTTGACTTTACCCACTACTCCGCAGTAACTCCCGAGGAAATGGCAAAGATCGACCTGATGGTGCAGGATGCCGTGCTGGAAGGCTACGGCGTCAATATCAAGGAGATGCCCATTGAGGAAGCCAAGGCTATGGGCGCTATGGCGCTGTTTAGCGAAAAGTACGGCGATACCGTCCGCGTTGTCAATATGGGTGGCTACTCCATCGAGCTTTGCGGCGGTACTCACCTGGATAACACCGCAAAAGTCGGTCCTTTCCGTATTGAGAGCGAAGGTAGCGTTGCCTCCGGTGTTCGCCGTATCGAGGCTATTACCGGTAAGGAGTGCCTCAAGCAAATGGAGCAGAACCGGCAGAATCTGTACGCTGCCTGCGCAGCGCTGAAGACCAAGCCTCAGGATCTGCAGAATAAGCTCTCCGAGCAGTTCGAGGAGATCAAGAACCTGAAGAAGACCCTGGAAGCCGTCAAGGCCAAGGAAGCAGCCGGCGAAGTTGACCGCTTCCTGTTTGGCGCTCGTAAGGTGGGCGACCTCCACGTCATCACCGCAGCCGTTTCGGGTGCCGATGCCAATAAGCTCCGCCAGATGGGCGACCTGCTGCGGGATAAGGACTCCGCTGTGGCAGCTGTTCTGTCCAGCGTCAATGACGGCAAGATTACCTTCCTGGCTGTCTGTGGTAAGGATGCAGTAAGTAAGGGTGTCCGTGCAGGCGACCTTGTGAAGCTGGTATGTACCGCTTGCGGCGGTTCCGGCGGCGGCAAGCCTGACTCTGCTATGGGCGGCGGCAAGGATGTATCTAAGGTAGACGATGCCTTGGCCCTTGTGGACGATTTCGTAGCTTCCAAATTGCAGTAAATAAGTAATAGGGCGCGTGCAAACGCGCCCTATTTTACTAAGGAGAGAAAGATGAGAAAGCTGGTATGGCTGGCCATAGGCCTGTGTAGCGGCTGCGCCCTGGGGGCGTATGCCTTTCAAAGCAAAATTCTGCTTCCTGTGGCGGCAGCGGGCGCATTGGCTGCAATCCTGCTCTTCTGCTTGAAAAGACAAAAGATTGCCCTTGTTTGTATAGGATTGGTTGCAGGTATTATATATACGGCCGGCTACAGCTATACTTACCTGGATGTCGCCAAGGAATATGATGAAACCCAAACGACCATCACCATCACCGTTACCGATTACAGCAAGAAAACTGACTACGGTATCTCCTGTGAGGGTGAAATTTCTCTTTCCGGCAGAAAATACGATGTCCTATTCTATGCCTATGAGAAAATGGAATTAAAACCCGGTGATTGTTTGTCCGGGAAATTTCTTCTTCGCCTCACATCTCCCGGTGGCAGCAAAGAGTCTACCTACCACCAGGGCAACGGACTCTATTTCATCGCTTACGGCAGGGGAGAACTGTCCGTTACACCGGGAGATGAAAATGACATCCGCTACCTGCCCCAACGGTTAAGGTGGACAATTCTTAACAAACTGGATGAAATTTTCCCGGCTTCTACCGCAGGCTTCGCCAAAGCCTTGCTATTAGGCGATACTACAGATCTTACGTATTCTCAGGATGTGGCATTCCAGGTAAGCGGTATTCGTCATATCGTTGCGGTATCAGGCCTTCACGTATCCATTCTCTTTGCTCTCATCTTCATTTTGTCCGGTAAAAAGCGGTATCTGACGGCTCTCCTGGGCATCCCGGCGCTGATCTTATTTGCCTTTGTGGCAGGTCTGTCGCCATCCATTGTCCGGGCCTGCATTATGCAAAGCATAATGATCTTAGCGCTGCTTTTCCGCCGGGAATATGACCCGCCCTCGGCTCTGGCCACGGCGGTGATCGTTATTTTGCTTATAAATCCTTTTGCTGTCGTTTCCGTCAGCTTTCAGCTTTCCTGCGGCTGTATCGTAGGCATTTTCCTCTTTACCGCCCGACTGCAGAAATATATTTATTCCAAAGTCAAGGGCTTTACCTTCAAGGCAAAGGCTATCCGCGCCATTGGCTCTGCCGTTTCGGTAACTGTGGGCACGATGATCACCACCATACCTCTGTGCGCCTACTATTTCGGTAGTATCAGCCTTATCGGTGTTCTTACCAATGTCCTGACCCTTTGGGCGGTGTCCATCATTTTCTATGGCATTGTTGCCGCCTGCATATTGTCGTTCCTGTGGCTGCCCCTTGCAAAGCTGGTGGCGATAGCGATCTCGGCGCTTATGCACTATGTCCTGCTGACGGCAGAACTGCTCAGCAGAATCCCTTTGGCAGCCGTCTATACCGCATCGCCTTATATTGCCCTTTGTTTAGTACTTTGTTATATACTGTTTGCTATATTTTGGCTTTGTGGCAGAAAACATTTGGGCCTGACTGCCGCTGTAATGGCGGTGCTTCTTGTAATTGCCACCGCCTTTTCCTGGATAGAACCCCGGCTGGACAATTACCGGATAACAGTACTGGATGTAGGGCAAGGACAATGTGTGCTTCTCCAAAGCCGTGGAGAGACCTATTTGGTAGATTGCGGCGGCAGCGGTGACAAAACCGCAGCGAATACCGCTGCCAATCAGCTTCTCAGCCAGGGGATTACCCACATTGACGGTGTAATCCTGACCCATTACGACGAGGATCATATAGGCGGCATCTCCTATTTCCTCCAACGGGTCAGTACGGATATGGTTTATTTACCCAATGGAGCAGCGCCGCCTGAGGGTCTGCCCGACGGGCAGAAA
>JAZOVI010000005.1:0-45854 GCA_045658625.1 Faecousia sp. | reverse complement strand
ATGGCGGCGTAACTCAGTTGGTAGAGTACCCGGTTCATACCCGGCCTGTCACCTGTTCGAGTCAGGTCGCCGCTACCAGGCCCGTTGGTCAAGCGGTTAAGACACCGCCCTTTCACGGCGGTAACATGGGTTCGATTCCCGTACGGGTCACCAAAAAAGAAAGACACCCTTTAGGGTGTCTTTCCTTTTTCCCTACAGGAATCGAAGATCTCAAATGCAATATGTCAGCGACATATTGCTGACACCAGTGCAAACACTGGTGGCTACCTTGATTAATGATTCCCGTACGGGTCAATCGTTATCCGCTTTTGTTCCCTACAGAAATCGAAGATGTAAAATGCCACCTCCTCAGAGGTGGCGTTTATTGTTATTTCAGCTTTTTCTGCCGCAAAATGCCCTCATACACGCCGTCTTTACAAAAGCCTGCTTCCACATAGCCACGGCTTCCGTAATAATGTTCCAGCTTCTCATTACCGATGGCAGAATCCAGGCGCATATAGTCCATCCCCTGCCCTGCAGCGTATTCCTCAGCCATTTGCAGAAAAATGCTGCCTGCGCCCTTATCCTCAGGTCTAGAAGCAAAATGGTGCAGATATAAAGCAGAAGCCTTTTCCGGCCACCGCTCGTCCTCGCGGAGCAGTCCTGCCACGCAAAGAAGCTTCCCGCCATCTGCCTCCTGCATAACAAACAGCTCCCCCGCTTGCTGACGCATTTCATAATAGCTAAGCGGATACCGCTGGTCGTATTTGGTTGCATTCCATTGCTGGATGCCCACCTGGTCCATCCAAGCCATCCGGCTGAGAATCAGGGCAAAAACCTCGTTTATTTCCTCTTTTTCCGCCTGCCGGAAAATATATTTATCTTGCATAATAAATCCCGCCATTTCTTATTTCCTGCATTATACTATACCCTCGGAAAAATAGCAAGGAAAACCGCAGGACTTTACTGCTTTTTCGTCTGCCGCAGGAAAAACCACACCGCTGCGGCAAAAAGCGCCGCTCCATAGCCAAGCACATACCAAATATGAGGGAAAATACCTGCAAAATCTCCCGCAAGGACAGACCGCTGCAGCTCTACGGCGTGGACAAAGGGCAAGATATTGGCAATTCTCTGAAAAGTGCCACCCACCAAGTCAAGATCAAACCAAACCCCGGATAACCAGGCGGAAAGATTGGTAAACAGCCCACCGCAAACACCACCCACCTGCTTATCATTCAGCACACTTCCGCAAAGAAGTCCCAGGGCAATATAAAGAAAAGAAACAGGAACGGTAAACAAGGTGGCAAACAAAACACTTACCGTTACGGGAAGCCCTATTATAACCGCCGCAATATAGCAAACAGCGCTTTGGGCAACCGCAAGGGGCAGCAGAGGCAGCGTGTAGCCCAGGATAAAATCCAACGGTGTCAGGGGCGTGGTATAAAGCCGCTGTAAAAGAGAACTGCCCCGGTCTTTTGCTATCAGGGTCGCAGAAAACAAGGTGATAAAGGAAAGTCCGAAAACCGTTATTCCCGGGGTTAAATGCCGGATTTCAAACAGTTCTACCGGGATATTGGCCTGAATGAGGCTCAGCAGCCCCAGCAGCACAAGTGGAAATCCCAATCCAAAAGCCAGATTGATTGGATCACGGAGAATCTCCTTTGTATTTCTACCTGCAAATGTGAGCATTCTCATCTTGTCCCCTCCTTCACAATCCGAATAAACGCATCTTCAAAACGTTCGGTTTTTGCCATTGTTTTGATCCCTTGTGCGGTATCGCAGACAAGAAGCCTGCCATCCTTCATAATGGCAATCCGGTCGGAAAGAGCTTCCGCCTCTTCCATATAGTGGGTAGTGAGTATGATGGTAACCTTCCCCTTCAGTCGGCGAATCAACTCCCACAGATCGCTTCTTGCCAGCACATCCAAACCCAAAGTCGGCTCGTCTAAAAACAGAATTTCCGGCTGGCTGATCAGTGCCATAGCGATACTCAGCCGCCGCTGCCAGCCGCCGGACAGTTTCCCCGCTTTCTTGGCAGATGCGGTTTCCAACCCCAGCAACGCCATCATTTCGGCAATTTTTTCCCGGGCAACATCCCCCGAAAAGCCGTGAACACCGCAAATAAGGGCAAGATTTTCATAGACAGTCAGCCCCGGCGCAACAGCCGTCTCCTGGGGCGATACGCCAATCAGAGCTTTTACTGCGGCTGGGTCTTTGCATATGCTTTTCCCCTTCAAAAAGGCATCCCCGCTTGTGGGTTGGGTTAAACAGGACAGCATTTTGATGGTAGTGGTCTTCCCCGCCCCGTTGACGCCCAAAAGCGATAGTAGCTCCCCCTCCCGGATTTGTAAACACAAGCGGTCTACTGCTGTTACATCCTTGTATTTCTTTGTCAGATCACAGATTTCTATGGCATTCATCGATTTTCCTCCCAGTGGTAGTTTGTTACCGGAATTATAGCACAGCCCATTGCCAAAAATCTCGATTTTGACTCCATCGGTCATTTCCCACACCCAAACGGTGAGCATATCTTAAATCTGCCGAAATACAAAAAAGAAAGTGCCGTCTTTCGACAGCACTTTCTAAACATTCAATTAATCCAGAGGCTTCATTGTGGGGAGTGTGAAAGGGTTATAAAATCGAAAGCAAAATATCTTACCTCTTCTTGCTTTTTTATGATTTTTCCTGCCCGTTTCAATTACTGCATTTTTGTGCCTTAAAAATTATCTTACCTCAAATTACCTTTTCGGGACATATCATACCTCTGAAATGGTCTAAAAATGGTCTAAAATCAATCTTATGATACGAAATATTGAAAATTTAATAGTTGCATGTTATAATAAATCCAATGAAAGGAGTAGTTCGTATGAAAAGAATTTTATCAATTTCAATTCTAATACTGATGATTTTTTCTCTTACTGCTTGTGAGGGAATGTCTGTATCCACCAAAAGATATGATGAAATATCAGACTATGTTTTAGAAAATATTGATACTCTTTCACCAAAAAAAGAAATTGAGTTTTTTGATTATGAGGCAACAGGGCTCAGTATCGGTGGTGTTTATTACGGATATTATTACGCTGCCAACAATGATATTGAAGTTCCCGACTTTTATTCAGGTGGTAATTTAGGTGCAAGATATGAAGCGGACGGCGGTACATATTTCGGAAAACCCAATAATGGTACTGATTGGTGCTTCATCAAGAATATAACAGACAAGTGGTATTACTACGAATTACATTGGGCATAAAGCAAAACACACAAAAACACCCTATGACTTTTCAGTCATAGGGTGTTAGTTTTATTAATCAAGGGGCTTCATGGTGGGGAATAGTACAACGCCCCGCATAAGCCCTCATATCCTTTCACTAAAGGCCGCTAAAGGTCGCGAAAACAGCCCCAAAATGGGGTGTTTCATACGTTCTCACTGCAGGTCACTGCAGGCCATATCTCAGCGGTCATTTTTGGTAAATCGTTGGTAAATTGGTAAATCTGTGGTAAAATTCAGCCTACCAACTTGGTTTGAGCTCTGTGCATATTATTGCACAAAAGCAGCCTGCTGTCAAGGGCTGCAAAAAGCCCCGGCTGCGTATACAACCAGGGCTTGAATTGTATTGGAGTGTCATTTGATGAACACAGTGCCTTGCAGTTGAACAATTGCCTCTTTCTTAGCTCGCTCTTCCACTTCGGCATACACGTCCATCGTCGTGCTGATATTGGCATGGCCCATGACAGCCTGGACAATTTTCGGCCTGTTTTCAGATTCACAGAGCCTTGTACAAAAGGTTTTTCGAAGTTGATGGCAGGTAAAATGCGGAAGCAAAAAGGCTTCGCGGCCTTCTTGTTCTGCCGCCTCCTGCTCAGATGCATTATAGGCCTTGTAAATTCGCTCAATTGCATCATTGATGTTCTTTTCCTTAAACACTGTGCCATCGCGATTGGTAAATACCCATCCAGATACACCATCAATAACAGTACCCGCTGTACCAACTCTGTCTTGACGTTCCTTTTCTTCCAGAAGTGCCGTTCGAACCTCGTCGAACATAGGAATACTTCTAATGCCTGCTTGGGTTTTCGGAAGGAACTCAACATAGTGACGACAGTGCCCATCTTCCTGCTTGCGATAATTCAGTGTATGAGTAACAACAATCATACCTGTTTTGAACTGACACTCTGACCAGGTCAGTCCCAAGCATTCGCCGATTCGCATTCCTGTTCCCAGTAGTACCGTTAGGATGTTCAACCAGTGCCGATACTTGGGCGAACTTTCCAAAAATCGCATAAATGTCTGCTGTTGTTCAAGTGTCAATGGCAGTTTCTTTTCCTTGACCCAAGCATCGCTTGCGCGTATTTGCTTCATTGCCATAGGGCATGGATTAGAGTCAATAAGATTGTCCCACACCGCTCTATCAAAGATGGGATTCAAAACGGTGTGCAGTGACTCCATAGAATTTGGCTTGAAACCATACTTTGTAATCATATCGTTGTACAGCCGTTGGATAATCGAATAATTGATATCGCACATTTTCATCCGGCCGACGGTACCACGGACATATTTATCGTACATATATATGTAGTTTTGCTTAGTGGAACGGCGCAAGTTGATTTTGCCCTCAATATAGATATCAAAACGGTCATTGAGAGTAGTTGTTTTCGCTACAAATGTATCAATGTTGTTGTGCTTATCCTCATTGATAGCCTGTATCATATCTCGCAACGGTTCGCAGGGTGCCTTTCCCGCCGGTTGCTTGTCTGCTGCCGTAAGTCGCCAACTGTAGATGCTCCGGGTCTTGCCATGAATATCCTTGTATCGGTACTCGTACATACCATTTTTCTTTTGGTATTCACCCTTATTAAGATTGCGCTTATCGGTGTCCTTGCGCTTTAAACTTGTTCTTGCCATAGAATCCTCCTTCAAGTAAATTTCGTTTTGCAAAATGGTTTCCCAAACAGCCGCACGATTTGGTGTTGCCTGTAACAAGGTCGACGGATGAAACCGTGGTTGTTTTGCCGCAATCGCATTTGCACTTCCAAAGTGCTTTGCGATGCTTGTTTGTACCTACGCGTTTCATCACGGTCAGCATACCAAATCGCTGACTGGTGATGTCTTTCGCATGAGATACGCGTTTTAAGCATCCACAGCTCTTTTTGTGACCGCTGCGCAGCTGTGCAGTAGTAGCAGTGGTTTTTGAGCCGCAGTCGCAGATGCAGTCCCAAAGGACCGCATCCGCATTGCTCTGCTCTTCGGACTTCTGCACGACCTGTAAGCGGTAAAACTTCTGGCCGGTTAAGTCAATTTTCATGGTGAGCTCTCCTCCTCAGACAGAATTGCATCTATCCAGGAAATCAGCAAACACGCGCTTTTTAATCAGCGTGCGCGTACCGACATGCAGCACAAAATTGGCATCCGGATTGTTGGTAACAAGGCGACGCAAAGTGTGCTCGCCGATGCGGAAGTAGGCGCTGGCCTCTTCGATAGTCAGATTGTGCTGGTCCCACCAGTTGTTCATCTTGGGAACTGCGAGTCCCATAGGATATGTAGTTTTCATAGTAATTGTTCCTTTCTGTTAGTAAAGTATAGTGTGGTTTTGGGTTCTTACTTAGTTTCCTGCTCCGCCAGCTTTGCAGCCTTTGCAGCAGCGCGGCGTTCGCGAGCACGCTCTCTTGCACGAGCCTTACGTTCTTCTTCCTTGATACGCTTTTTCTCGTCTTTGGCACGATTCGCTTCCAAGAATCTCAGACCAAACATTACATTTTGCTCACGCAGATGTTCTTCTTCAACAAGCGAATCCAACTCCTCAGTAGTCATGCCAGAAAGCATTCTGATATATCCTTCTTGGTTTTCAGGATACTTATTGAATCTTTCATCTACACCGTGTAAAAGAGATACGGTAAACATGAACTTGTACATTGTGCTTACATACTGTTCATAACAGCTTGTGCAACAGTAGTTCCTTTCACCCTCTGCTGTCACAGGCTCTCTTACAGGCCAAGGGTTAAATCTTCCAGATTTTACTGAATGCTTTTTACCGCAAACACTACAAGTGTAGGTTTCATCGGCAGTTTCGACAGTCTCCTCGGTGGGAGTGCAATCCTCGATGCCAGCTCTTACATGAAGGACATGGCCCCAAAAACTATCAGCAGAGAGGGTATAGTTTTTTCTGTTTTGTGCTTCAAAGTGTTTTGTAATATTATATCCGTTGGCATAGAAGGCACAGTTAACTTTTCCGTTCTTCGGGTAACGCCAATCCAGCAAGTTTTTGTCAGCATATTCAACCAAATTAGATATACCGCCAAAGCATTTTCTGTCAATCAGCTCATCAGTATCTGTATTATAGACCTCAAATTTCCACAACGGAGACTTTTCGCCTACAACCTCGTCTGTCTGGTCTATTACCGTGAAATAGTACTCTTCGATATAGCAGGCCTCGCCATAATATCTGGTCCTGCTTAAATGATAGTTAGCAAATTCATCCAACGTTAATGTGCTGCACCATGCTTTGAGCTCCACATGGTCATAAACACACTCTTCGCCGGTGGAAAGATTTGTCACATGAAAATGTCCCCACAAACCGAATATGTAAGAAGACAGTGCGGTTTCCATAGTATCACAGGGAGCAGCTTGAATATTCACATTGCTATAGCCTTCATCATTTCGAATCTCTCTATAATTGGAAATGTACTTAACTTCAGTAATAGCGGGAGTATTTGCATTATTGTTCATGTTAGTAGTTTTCATAGTTATTGTTCCTTTCTGTTTGTAAAGTGTAGTATGTTGATTGATTAGTCTTTTTTGTTGGCGAAGATAGAAAAGTCTCTGCCAAAAGCCATAATTGCCTGGAGTACAGTATTATCAAATTCCTTACCCACAATAAGGAGGCGGGGATGGATTCCATAGGTTTCTTCGACGATACGGCTATACTCGTTCATCATGGCAATATCCCTTACTTCGATGTCACCGGGGGTGTAATGCACAAAAGTGTGAATATCCTTGGGGTTGATTGTACCGTCCTTCTTTCTTTTAGAAGCTACAACGGCAATAGGTTCCATTCCATCAGAGATATTGTAGAACACCTCGAATACTTTGCCCAAGCAAAACTTCTCGACGCATCTTTCAATGACAGCTTCCCAGGGACTTTTTCTTTCCTCTCGAGGCTGGTTAACACACCGTTCGTAGTATGCGAATCTCTGTTCCCAAGTCCAGTTATTCACAATTTCCCAGTTTCGGTGGGTATTGCCCCTCTTCATATTAATAGTGTCGAGGAATTCCTCAGGGCTACACGGAGGGAAGTTATAAGTTGCGGTAGTGTTGTTGGTGGTGTTGTTGATAGTGTTAGTAGTTTTCATAGTTAATTTCTCCTTTTAGTTTGATTTCTCATGTTTTCATAGTGTTGATACGGCAGTGCCGTTTCTGTTTAAAATAAAGACCGATACACAGGTATCGTAATTGGGTTTTGATGCTGTTTTGGTATGTGGCCCCAAGTATCGGCCCCGTCGCTCTTCAGCCGGTGACGGTCGCTGCATCAGAATTCTCCACGCCCCAGTATGCTGGGCTGTAGATTCTGCTTTAGAAAACAAAAAAGCAGATATCCCTAAGATTTTGAATCATCAGGGATATCTGCTTCATAATGCAAAAAGCGCAGAATGTCCCTATAACTCAATAATTATAGTTCTATTCTGCGAAAATCGCTTTGTTGTTTTAAATTGTTGTTCTTTTAGAGGTTGTGCTCTTTTATTGGGGAACGATTGCTATTAAATGAAACTTTTATAAAAAACTAAATAACTTACGACGAACACCACTCCCGATGTTCTCCTATATGATACCACTAAGTTTTTTGCTTGTCAATACCTTTTGCAAAATTTTCCTCGGTATATAAACTACAAACACGTCCTTGGCTCCCTCTCGCATCTGCAACCCGTGCCAGCATAATCGTCCTCATTATTTTACATTTCAGTAAAATACGCTCCCGATACCACATGACTGATATCGGGAGCTTTGTAGACCTCTATTCCTCTTAATCCGCCAAATTACACTCAAAACATTTCAATGCAGTCACTCTCTTGCGGCAACCCAATAGATGCCACCATTTTGGTTTTTGAACTTTCGCGAATATAGCATGACAAGGCAAAGCTGTAATGATTTCCAAGAACATCGCTGCCGATTAGATACACTTCATCATAGTCTTGAATATTCATTTGTATGGAGAAATCGCTCTTGGGTGCAATAAGGTGCTCAGCTTTAACAAACTGGTTGTCACGCAACACGCCTTTGAATATAAAAATAGTATCGCTTAGCATATGTGCCGACAAGAAATAGCCACACTCTTCTATTTTTATCTTCGTTCCAGCGTGTCCTGTTGTATCAAGAGCTCCCATCGCAATATACGGTGTGTTTTTCTTTTTATCGTCATTGCGTTTATCTTTGTAGTTGCTCTTTATAGTCCATGCAACTCCCAACAATGTAATCAACCCACCAACAACAGCTGCAGCGATTGTTAGCACAATATTCTGCAACGTTTTCTCTGGAATCCTGTAGATTAGGCACACCGCCAACACAAGCCCTGAAATGAACTCAAATGGCAAAAGGTTCTGGAATAACTTTATTTCTTTGAGGAACACCTTAGTAGCATTATAGAAAATCACTACCACTGCAATGATACCGAATACATATATCAGTATATCCCAATCATTGAAGAAAGCCATAAATAACAAGTCATACAACCAATAGAGCAGTGTATGCTTAAATATGTTAATAGCACCAGTTCTTCTTTCTTCGTCACTTCTTTGAATTGTTTTCAAGTCCGCATAATAGACCGTAAACAAGAACACCGGGGCCGCGCAAAACAGCATTGCAAAAACAACCCAACACCACAGGTAATCGATATCGTAGTAGTTAAATACAAATATGCTCAGCGTTACCGGCACAATCCCGAAAATTCCCCAATTGCCTACAAGGTTTACCCTTAGGTCCTTAAAAATCGGTTCCTTTTCTCTGCGGAGGTCGACAATTGCGAAAATTAGATAAAATGTGGCAGCGGGGTACCACAGCCATTGTGCGAGGGCTTGGTTTATATTGTTGGACATAAATGGTAACACAACCAAAGCTGCAAAGCTGGCGAGCCTAACGGCACTATATATCAGCTTTCCACAAAACTTAAGTGCCTTCATTCCCCATGTCTTCGCTATCAATAGAAGCGGAAGTACCTTTTCTCCAAAAAACGGCTGTACCTTTTCCTTAAAAAGGGCATTTGCAGCCTTTCGAATTCTGCATTTCTTCTTGCCCATACAAACCTCTTTCATTTGAACAAATTACGCATCAGGTTCTCCCGGATGCAGTATTGCTATCGTATTTTTTGAAATTTTCAGCCTGCTCCATGACCTTCTCGAAGATTTCTTCATCCCACTCGGGCGGGTATCCGTTCTGATACAGCAGAATCGTCAAATCCATATTGAGCTGATTCTTAATATCATCACGTGTAGACCAGTCTGCATACTGAGATTTATCATCGACCAGTTCCTTGATTTTCTTAGCCAGTACGATGCACTTCTCATCAGCATACGGGAATCCGTGTTCGTCACGAACTTTGACGAGAATGTCATAGAACGCCTTTTCCTCGAAGGAAATCCCAAGCTTCTCAAATGAGGTCTGGTCTTCCTGCAAATCTTTGAGTATCTGTAGCAGCTGGTCAGACAAGTCATTAACGAAGTCAGCAACAACCTCGCTGGTGAACACCAGCTTATCCCGGCTGTTATAAGTTTCTACAACACTGCGAAGTCTTTCGTCAAACTCCAGAGCCTTGACCTTATTGGTTTGACCGTAGCTGCTGATTGCCTTTTTAAGAAGCTTCAACAATGCGTTAAATTTCGTAATGGGCATCTTCACCGCATTAAGTTCAGCCAGGAATTCATCGCTGAAGAAATCAACGGTCTTATGCTCGTCCACGATATTCTCAACACCTGTGCAGGTAATAGCCTTCCGAACCATCCCCTCCACAACACTGTTCATCACTTCCGCATCCGGCGCATCGCCCTTAGTCTGCTTGTAGATAATCGAGCGAATTGCCAGATAGAACTGAGCCTTAGCCGTTTCATTATCCGTCAGTTCTCCGGAGGGGAAACAGATACCATAAGCACCTTTCAAACGCCGGGACAGGCCCATAAACCGTGTTTCCAGTTCCTTGCTCATCTGCACATACTCCGCTGCTGCATTCAAGCAATTCAGCCGTTCCAGCGGCTCTCCCACATAGAACTTTGTGGCATTGAAGCCGGAAAGTAACTCATCAATCAGAGCAAGGTGATTCCGGAAGATGCCCAAGGTAATGTTCAGCTCATCAATGGGACTCTCCTGAGGGCTGCCATACCGCTTAACCGCTTCCAGCATATCGTTCTTGATACCAATATAATCGACCACCAAGCCCTTGTCCTTGCCGTCAAACACACGATTGACGCGAGAAATGGTCTGAATCAGGGTATGCTTTTGCAGTGGCTTATCGATGTACATAACCGCCAAAGAAGGAACATCAAAGCCGGTAATCCACATATCCACAACAATTGCCAGTTTGAAATTGGAATTGTTGTTCTTGAACTGCTTGTCCAGCATTTTGCGGTAGTCCTTGGTCCCGCAGGCATTATACAAGTCCGGCTCATCGTTGGCACCCTGTGTAGCAACCAGATTAATTTTTGGCAGGGGCATCAATTTATCCAGCTGTTCCTTGCTCAGAACGCCCTCATCCTCCGCACGCCGTTTCTCTCCCCAGTCAGGTCGAATAGCCAAGATTGCCTTTAAGAGCTGGAATGCCACGGCACGGTCGGCGCATACAATCATCGCCTTCTGCACAATTTCAGGCTTTTCACCGCACAGAGATTCATAATGCATAACGATATCAGCCGCCAGTTTTTTCAGCCTATCCGGGTGCCCCAGAATAGCCTTCATCTGGCTCATGGCGCGCTGGCTTTCCTCAATTTGCTCAGGTGTGGAGCCTTCCTCTGCACAACGGTCGTAGTATTTCTGAATCTGCTTTGCCTGCTCATCAGACAGAATCACGCGAGCCAGGCGGGGCTCATACGCAATACGGACAGTAATGCCGTCATCGCTGGACTCCTTCATGGTGTAGCTGTCCACCACATCGCCGAACACGGCGATGGTCTCATCCACAGGCGTTCCGGTGAATCCACAGTATGTGGCATTGGGGAAGCTATCACGCAGGTACTTCGCAAATCCGTAAGTAGTAAAAACACCCTTATCGGTCTTTTTCAATTTGGCACCAACACCCGTCTGGGTTCTGTGAGCCTCGTCAGAAATACAGATAATGTTGCTACGGTCCGAGAGCAACCCTGTTTTCTCGCAGAATTTCTGAATCGAGGTAATGTAAACACCGCCACTGGGACGGTCTCCCAAGGTTTGTGCCATATCGGCACGGGATTCAATGCTGCGTACATCGTTCTCATGCAGGAACTTCTTTGCCGTAGCAAACAGCTCTGCCGTCTGTGTATCCAAATCCTCACGGTCAACAATAATAACAATCGTGGGATTGTTGAAGGTATCCGGGTCACGTAGCGCAATCATACGGGCCAGGAACAGCATCGTGTATGTCTTGCCACAGCCTGTAGCACCAAAGTATGTACCGCCCTTGCCATCGCCGGCAGGACGCAGGTGCTTCTTGATATTGCCGAGCATCTTCTCGGCAGCAAAGAACTGTGGATAACGGCAGACGATTGCTTCACTCTTTTTGCTGTCATCTGGATAGAAAACGAAATCACGCAGGATGCTGATAATGCGTTCCTTTGCAAAGGCTCCGGTCAGCATTGTAAACAGCGAGCTGATACCATTAGATACCTTGTCCGTGTCGTTTGCTTTGTTCCATGCGTAGTAATAGGGATACGGCGTAAAGATGCTGCCAAGCTTTGTGTTGGCACCATCGCTGATAACAGACAGGAAGCAATATTTCATCAGCTTGGGGATATCCCGGTTATAGCGGATGGTAATTTGCTCCCAAGCATCGTGAACAGTGGTATCCTCATTGATTGCGGATTTAAATTCGCAAATAGCAATGGGAATGCCATTGATGAACACAAGCAGGTCCGGCCGGCGGAGCCGCTCTCCCTGAACGGAATACTGGTTCACGACCTTAAAGATGTTATTTTCAGGGTTGTCAAAGTCGATGTAATCCACATGGAGCGCAACCTGGCTGGCATCATCACGCATAAGGTCAAAGCCCTCGTTAATGAGCCAGAAAGTGTCCCGGTTTCCGCTGTAAAGCGGCGCTGCAGGAATCAGCGCAATCCGGTTGATAATTTTCTGCAATTCCGTTTCACTCAGGTTCGCGGAGGCATAGCGAGCCGACAGAAATGCACGCAGGTCATCCAGCAAAAGAATGTCCTCATACTTTCTGTGAATTGTCTCGCCGGGAACATAGGTATAACCCTGCTGCTCAAAAAGCGCGATAATCGCCGCCTCCAACTGAGTCTCTGTAAATGTTCCTTTTGTAAATGTGTAATCCATACTACACCTCCGAAGAGCTTGTACCGCTCTTTGCTTTGAATGCTTCAATGATTGGCGTCATATTCAGTCTGCTGGTATCCAGTTGATTCTTACGACCATATTTCATTACACGAGCCACATATTCCATATCGACCATGGCCGCACCATCAAATGCATATTCCATTTCCTCCAAATCTCGGTCTACACTTGCAAATACAAGTACATCCGTCGTAGAAATAGCCAAGCGCTCCCTGGATGTCTTAGGTATATCCCCGGTGTTTGGGATACAGGCATACAGTGTCATAAAGCACACCTGCCGAATATCGTCTGAACTGACTCTTTCGGCCACCTCATTGATTTTGCGATAAACGGTCGTTTTCATATCCGCGTGAAACGCATCCATATCATATGTATCATCGTTATACACAACCAACAAAACCGGCATAATATCAACTCCCGGTCGAATGGCACGAATAAGTGCATGCATCAGCACAAAAGTGCCGAAGGGTGTTCCATCATAGTTTAGGTGTTCTGCCTTTGTAAGGTTTTGGATAGGACTTCTGCTTGCCACCTTCTGTCCGTCCGCTGACAAAACCAATGCCAGACGGCCAGCGCGCTCAAACTCATCCTTTTGTGGATAGTACGTATAGTCATTAACGAGCCAAAAGTCTTTAGGCACAGCAGCGAATTTCGATTTGTGAATTTTCTCTCGCAGTTCGTTACACAGCCGACAATCCTCGTCAACTTCCTTATACATAAAGTCCATAAAGTCAACCATGGACGCAATTCCCGCCACAAGCTTATCCCATAAATCCAACGATGTCCCTTTTTCATAGAAAGAGAACTTTGCAGAGAAACAAACCTCGTATGGCGAAACCTCTGCAAGCAGCCCCTTCAGTTCATCATTTAACGATTCCATGGGAACATCGTCTTCCACGGTGAATGACCGGCTGCACACTGATAAACTATCATCCGGTAAATAAATAGAAATATCAATTTGCTTTACCAGCTGAAATGGCTGCTGCTTGGTCGTTTCATTTCTTTTATCCACAAACCAGTGGTCGAGATACTTTTCCCGGTTGGCTTCATAAACAGCAAAATGGACTGTGTGCCTGATTGCGGACTGAATCGCAAAGGTAATATTTCTGTATTCCGCAAAGAAATTATCCAGGCTTGAAATGTTGTCGAAGAAGTTCTTCTCCTTGTCAAACCGTTCCAAGCACGTCAATGCACTATAAAATTTTTGATATGCTGGAAACAATAAACCTGGCATATTTTCCTCCTTATCTCAGCAACCCTTTTCCAGAAGTTTCACACAACAGGAAATGCCTTTTTGAAGTTCATCCAATGTTTGGAATCTCTTATTAATATCCGCATCTGTTCCCTTGTGCATAAATTCTACGATTGGCTCTTCCCTGACTTTTGCGAAATTTGTTTTTCCTGTTAACACATATACACAAAGCAAGGTTATTGCATATAGCTCATGACGGAGCTCATAATTTGCAAACCCCTGAACCCGTAGTGCCGGGTCATTTAAGCTACCTTTGAATTCCGTATTTTCAGAAGTCAATTCGCTGTCAACGATTTTTACCAAGCCGAAGTCAGATATCTTGACCACGACGGCATCATCATAAACATTAACCAATGCATTACACGCACTGACATCTCGGTGCAAAACGGATTGCGAATGCAAATATCTGAACCCTCGAAGAAGCTGTGCAATTATTGTCTTTCTGCGTTCAAGCGGGAGTGTAGTGTTGTTTTTACTGATATAGTCATAGAGCGTACAATCCATAAGCTCCATTGTGTATTCTTGTGTTTCAGGAAAATAGGAATACACTTCCACTATGTAAGGTGAACGCAGCGCCTTCATCTGCTCGAACTCCCGTTTAAACCGTTCGAGTTCTTTTTCCGAGAGTTCTGACTTTGCTTTCTTTACAACAAAATCCTTGTTGTAAAACGGGTCCGTATAACGGAATGTCCTCGCATAAGAACCTTGGCCAATAGGCTTCTTGGCTGCAAAAATTGGAGTATTTGTATGTGGTAATTCAATTCGATTGATTTCCCGATATTTGTATACTTCCCGTCCAGAGATATTTTCTGATTCGTAAAGCTCATAGCCATCAGGTTGTAGCAGCTGATTAAACTTCTTCAAATATTCTCTCCACGGATAATCTTCCAGCCTCACAACAGGATGAAACATTTCACACAAAAACGCCAGTAGAGGCTCATCTCCGCCATCCTTAGAGAGATTAAACCGGTCATCGGAAAACATCCAGTATTCGTCCCAATCATCGTTATTCACCGTGTGTTGAACAATATCTCCGTAAGCATTCTTAAATCGGCGGTCATATGAAGGCATATTGTTTAAATCGTAGAGCCGAGATAGGAATTCCACCTCGCTCAACCGTCCGCAAAATGGCATCCTGACAATGTATCTTCCCTTTGCATCCGTTTCCCATTCATAGTCTGAATCAAGAGTTTCCGGTTCTTTTACAAGAAAGCCGCCCATAATAATGTCAACGATATCTCTACGGGTTAATTCCGTGATTCTTTTCATGCTTCACCTTCTTCTAACGACCCCTTAATCAGAATCGGACATATGTCCTTGATTTGCACTTTTAGTTGCTCGTTGATTTCTCTTCGCAACTGATAGGCATTGTAAATATTAACAATATTCTTTTGAATTTCTATATTGGGAATGGGAATCTTGACTTCTTTCATCACATCAAAGCCAAATGTATCGCGAACAGAACCCGCAGCATAAAACAGTGTACTCCTTTGAAATTCGCTTCTCCCGAACCACATCATTAGGTATTCTGGTAATATTACATTGGGGTCAGCAACTTCAAACACAGTGTACATAGGTGACACTATGCAATCTGCATCTCTCAACAGAGCGATAGAGCCCAAATTGATTCTGGACGGATTATATGCAAATTGACCTTTCTTAACAATTTTATAGTTACGGAAATCCAGTCCTGTAGTGTCTGCCTTCGTTTCGCCAAAACTGCTTGTGCTATTTACGCCCTGCACATTGTTAATTAGTAAATTGGTATTCCTTTCGTTGCATTCTATAATATGAGGACCAATTTCGTAGCATGGTAATTGTCTTCTTAATTCTTCGATATACCCATCACAAACTAATTTCAAATCTTCCAATCCTTGCTCGTATCTCTGTTGATTGGAAAGCAGAGCATTATATATTGCTACATATCTCCGTTGAATAGAAATATCCGGCAAAGGCATCTCTATATCGCTGATATCATTAAAATTAAATTCAGGTCGCTGACTACCAAAGTTTCTAAATGTAACCTCCCGACAAAATTCCCTTCGTCTAAAATACATATACAAGTACATGGGGTCAATCTTTTTCCGTCCTTGCTCATTAAGGTAAAAGACAATGTAAAGATGAGAAACTATACATAGACCTGTCGTGCGGTATGCAATAGACCCCAAATCGAGCCTTGATGGGTTATACACAAATGCGCCGTTTTCAACAATTTTATATGGTTTCAAGTCCACATCTGTTGTGTCACCCTTGGGAGCAGCAAATATGCCCTCATTGGTTACGCCTTCTATTAGTTCAAATCCATATCTTAAATTACGGTTGTTGATAGTTGACCGTTCTATGTAATCTCCAAGGCGGATTTTAGTCAATGTCATAACCAATCCCCCTAAAAGCATCCTTTAACATAGACTGCGACAATTCCTCAGAGGTCATTAACAAGCGCATCTCATTTTGAATGCGAGCCATTTCTTTTTCAAAATCGATATCCAAGTCATGGTCAACAAACTCAATGTACTTGCTCGGAATGAGAGAAAAATCCATATCTTCAATAGAAATATCTTCCGAAGACACCTTATCTTTTGAGAGAATTTTCACAGACTTGCAGAACTCCGGCACATCCGCATACTGGGTAGTATCAGCACTCTGCCAGCCGTTATAGACCTTCTTGATTTCTGCAATTTGAGTAGGAGTCAGAACGGTCTTTTTCTTTTTCTTACCCTTGTCGACAACAATTTCCTCAACATTTTCATCCCAACGGCGCAGGTCCATAAACAAGACTTCACCTCTGCGGTCCCGAAGCTTTCGCTCGTTGACCACACCACCCTTCTTGTTCATGTTAACAATCCACAGCGTGACCGAAATATCAGTGGTATAGAACATCTCTCTGGGCAAGATAATAATTGCCTCTACTTTATCATTTTCCAAGATGCGTCTGCGGATGGCGTATTCATCAGAATCATTCAATGCACCGTTCGCCAGCAGGAATCCGGCAACACCGTGATTTACATCCAGTTTGGAAATCATGTGCAGAATCCAAGCATAGTTGGCATTAGATGCGCGAGGAACCGCATAGCCTGCCCAACGGGGGTCGTCCAGCAGCTCGTCCTCACCGCGCCAGCCCTTGAGGTTAAAAGGCGGGTTGGCCATGATGTAGTCCACCTTACGGTCCTTATGCAAATCTTCTGTAAAGGTGGAGGCATTCTTCTCTCCCAGATTGTGGGAGATACCACGAATGGCAAGATTCATCTTACACAGACGCCAGGTTTCCTGGGTCTTCTCCTGACCTACTACGGAGATGTTCTTTCGATTGCCACGGTGCTGCTCCACGAACTTATGGGACTGAACAAACATACCGCCGGAGCCGCAGCAGGGGTCATACACAACGCCGCTGAAGGGCTCAATCATTTCCGCAATCAAGCTAACCACACAAGCGGGGGTGTAGAATTCACCATCCTCTTTGGTGCCGCCGGCAGCATACACCTGCAAGAAATATTCGTATACCCGTCCGATAAGGTCCTCTTCATGGAACCGCTTCTCATCGATGCGGTTTACTTCGTCAATCAGCTTTTTGATATCCTCTTTGCTTGCGCCAAGGGAAGCATAGAAATTCAAAAGCAGTGCGCCTTTGAGCGAGGGGTTTGCCGCTTCGATATCCGCCATAGCCTGGTCCAGAATAACGGCAATATCATTGGCACCGGCATTCTTTACAATATAGGACCAACGGGCGGTCTCCTTCAAGTAAAACACATTGACCGCATTATACGAAGAAACCTTATTCTGCAAGATTTGTACAAGTGCCGGGTCCTTGTCCTTATTCTCTTCCGCAATTTCAGTATAGCGCTTTTCGAACTTGTCACCGGCAAATTTCAGGAAGCACAAACCGATAACCGCATCTCTATTCTTTTCGGTACTGCCAACACCACGCAAGGCCACACGGCAGTTCCACAATACAGTTTCCAAAGAAACTTCTTTCTCTACTTTTTTAGCTGCTTTCGCCATAGCAGTATCCTCCGTTAAGTCATGTCCGACGCATTGCTGACATCGAAAGTAATATTATGATTTTTGCAATACTCGTCAATCAGACGGAGTGTGCGATATGTAGGTTTGGCACGGCCCGTTTCCCACCGGTTCACTGTGGCAAAGGAAACACCCAGTTCCCGGGCAAACTCTTCCTGGCTTAGCATTGTGCTTTGCCGTATGCGTTTGATTTCAGTTGAAATTTCCATTTTGGCACCTCACCCAGTGTGATGTTATAACATCATTATAACAACTTTCGTGCATTTTTGCAACAATGCATTACATACGGCTTACTATTTTTTCGATAGAGCCGCAAATAATTGCGACTCCTTTACATTACTGCAACTCGCTGAATGCCAAACACAAAAGTAGCCCGCAGCGTTAGGCTCGTTGCAGTTAGGGATGCCGACGCGCTCGACGTATTCACACAGTTGCCGCCACACCACTTGCTTTTTAGGCTTACGTTCTATTGTAAATCATTCAAAAGCAAGCGGTCGTGTGGAACCCATACTAAAGTTATGTTTCACTGGGCCCCACACTCACGCATCGTCTCGCTGTCGTCCACATTAATGACTTCCACCATTTATTATCAATAGAGGTTACATTTTCTGAAACGCACCCCCATTGCGCCCAAAAAGGAATCAACCTGAGCGCTGACAGGGATAGGCTTTGCCCTTAATATGATGTTTGCAATTGGGGCAGTCTTTGTCGATTCGAGCATAGAATTTGGACTTTTGTTCCCAGAAGCGGGGACCCACTTTGGTCTTAACCATTTCTGCTCCACAAATCGGGCAGGGATTTTTTACTGGGGTTTCTTTTTGGGTTTTCTCTCTCTTTTTGCAAGACGGCCACCATTTGGAAACGGTTTTCCGGGATATGTTCAGTTCCTTACTGCACTGTATCTGCGTACCCCTGGGATTATCTTTGACCCACGCAAGGACTTTACTTTCCATAGATTGCGAATCGTGCACCAGCTTTAAGTGTTCCTTCTGGGTTCGGCCATTTCTTTTAGTCGGGGTAATTGGTATGCCAATCATTTCGCCGATTTCTTCGGTTTTCTTATAATGCAACCCAAGAGGATTTGCTTCAAATTCCTCTTTGGCCCGATTTTTGTGTTCAAGGATATCTGCTTCATCAAAACGAGCAGACAAAGCCTTATGTATAAAATCCATATCCAGAAAGAATGTTTCTTCGCAGATATTCGATTTCACTGCATAAGCCGCCAGCGCTTCAAACACGCCCAGCTGAATGGTGTCCTTATTTTCCATTACCACATCTTCTATGAAAGAGGAGTAGACTATGGGCGGCGAATGAAATGTTCTGCTCCCAGAGGGCTTTCTGTGTTGCTCTATACGTCGTCTATGCCAATCCTGATGTTTTTCTTTGGCTTCCTCCAAAGTCATTTTAGGCTCGTATAATTTAGCTCTGCTCACCTTCGGTACAAGGACATTCAGCTCATCCAAATCGTATTTGCGCCCTACCTTGTAGGCAGCACATTCTCCACTCCCCAATTTAGAGCCAACCACGGGATAGCGTTGAAAAATGCTATCCGGCATCGGCTTTTTGCACTCATAGGTGTATTCAAAGCGCTGCTGAAAGTCATCCCAGTAGCCAATATCCCAGAGCTTATGTATGGCACGAGAGAGTGCATCGTACAGACGCTGCAGCTTTTTGTGCAAGTGATGGTACATTGGAATCGGGTCTTTGAGAATGTAGCAGAAGTATACGGACTCATAACTCGGGTCGGTCAAAATGTATGTAGGACAAATCCGCGGTGTGCGAGGATGCATCATACCAAATCGGTCCGGCACAGACTCCATTGATTCTAAACGCGATTTGACATACCATGGTCTGACTTCTTCTGGCAGCAGCACGCGAAAAATCATCGCATAAAGTTCAAACGCATCTTTGGAGGATTTTCCTTGACCTATATACGCAATGCAATTCATCTCTGCGGATTGGTCGGGCGTGCACTTCATAATTTCCGCCATATCATCATTTACATACTGACTCAGCTCACCGTCTCTATAAATGCGTCCCGCATATTTGCCTTTTTCCCGTGCAGAAGAATCTGCAAGAGCTCCCTCCGGAAAAACATCACTATAAAAATCGATGGGCGTTACCTTTTTCCCGGATGTTTTCAAGAACGCGCTCAGCGCCTGTGCTTGATGGTTTTCAAACTGGGGGTCTAACGGATTGTCTAATAGTGTGCCCGGAGAATCGATATCGTCAAGGGTATCGATGTCAATGGGTTCAATTTGAATACTTTCTTGTTCAATAGGTTCCTTAAGCATGAGGTGTCTCACTTTCGAGTTTTCGTATTTTGGTTGGCTTTTTGGCTGCGAAGTGCCGATGCAGAAGGAAGCATCGGCAGTTCCCCAGCAAAAGCCTTCCACTTATATAAATGAGGGGTTTGGGGTTTTCTTGTACACAAGTCCCTTTTTCGCATTTATATAGGTAATTCACGCACATTTTTGGAAGAACGATGGCTGTACCTTTGGAAAGGTGCTGCTGTTGTGATGAGGAAAATTTGTGTGGCACTCCGCGCAGGAGCCCGCCGGGAGGCACCTTCCCGCTTGCGGGCCCGTCTGGAAGACCGTGTCCACTTCGCAAGTGGCTCCCTCTGAGCAAGAGTGCCCTTCGCACAGAAGTCTCCCTGACAGGGTCGGCAGACAGCCTCCCCTCTGGAAAGAGCGCCGGGTTTGACGTGTGCGTTAAACCAATACGGCGTATTGGTTAACGCAGACGTAAAACCATCATTCCGTTTCCTCTTCGTATATCTGTCATACTTTCTTTAGCAAAACATAAGGAGGAAGCACTATGGCATATAGAATCACTACCCACAAGGCCCGCACCACAAAAGACGGAACGGCGTTCTCTGCCCGGCATCTGGACCGGCATTTTGACCTAAAAAAGGCAAAACATATCGACCCGACGCGTACTCACCTAAACCGGTATGTCGAATTCCATGTAGACGAGGATGGAACCCTGCATCACAAAAAATCCAAAAATCTTCAGGCTCACGAACTTGCTGTTTATAGAAAACTTTTTCAAAAAAGACTCGATACCATGAACGAACGATATATTGCACAGAGGCATCCCGAAAAATGTAAGACTCTCGAACAATACTACCGTTCCCCGCAAAGTTGCCCCGATGAGTACCTGATTTACATCGGGGATACGGGCAACAATCCCGGCGCCGATGTTCTGAAAGCCGCAGGTTCAGAGCTCATCCGATGTCTCCAGAAAAAGTACTCTAAAAATTTCATACCATTATGTGTAGCCACCCACCTTGATGAGAGGGGTGCAGCCCACCTGCACCTGAGAGGAATTTTTATCAGCACAACCGACAAAAATGGAGTTAAGGTCAGCATTACAAAGGGTATGAAGGAAGCAGGTATCGCCTTGCCTGATGCAGAAAAACCTGAGCATAAATACAACAACAGGCAAATGGCATTCTCTGAAGAAATCAGAAATACATTCGCCGATATCTGCGAACAGGAATTTGGATTAGAAATTGAGCGCGAAGCACGTGATTCATCGCGGGCCGGCAAGGATTTGGTTACATATCAGCGGGACCAGGCACAGCAAGACATCAAAAGGCTCGAAAAAGAACGTTTGGAAATTCAGGCTGTCGTTGCCCAGGAAGCCTGCAAAGCAGAGCAGTTAAAAAGCGAGGTCGATGGTCTAACAAGGCAAAAGAACCGCTTAGAATCCGCTCTGAGTCGCTTAAAAAGCATTCTGGTCCCCATCCAGAATTTCTTCACAAGGCTCAGCAGTATCCACCTTGGTAAAGGCCGCACAGCGCTGGATGAGCTCATGCTCACGAGCGACGGGGCAACAGCTTATGACGCTCTTAAGGAGCTGGAAACAGTCGACGAGCGTACTTGATGAGACCCCAATCGGTCATAATTGTATATATAACAACATATTAAGGAGGACCCGGTATGAACGAAACCCCTACCCTGCAAGAATACTTAGACCTAATGCGCAAAAGGGACGAGCTGAGCGCGGAAGTCACCGAGCTGGAAATTGAGCGCGTCGGTTTACGCGCCAGCGTATCCTATCTAAAGGAGGCACAGCATAAACTTCGAGTTACCACCGCACAGTTGTGCTATGACCTCGGCATCCTTTTCAATCTGATGGGCACACTGGCCGACACCGAACAGGAACATCTCTGGACAAAATTCCAGGAAGACATGCGTGCTATGAAGCAAGACCAAAACGAAGAGTTTTCATTCTAAAAGGGAGCGAGCAATCGCTCTCTTTTTGCATTTCCGCTGTATGTGTCACCTGTAAATGCCATAATTTAAACGTAATAAAGTTGATGACAACATGAGTCTTTAGTCCTTAACTTATTACCCAACGGCGTGCACGTCTCCTTTACTGTTATCGCACTACAATACCGGTCGCTGTATCCGACAATACAGCGAGTCTCCTGACTCATCGCAGATTCATGAATCAAATCTGGCGTCTTCCCAATACCGGCTGATGGCCGTTACACCATCAATCGCACGCCGCAAAAGCTACCGGTCCCGGATGCAATCCGGACGCATCCGGGATTGGTAGTCAATTATTATCATCAGCGCTTAGCGCTGTGTTTATATAACAATCAACATAAAAGGAGCTACTTAACTATGGAACGAACCCTATATCTACTCAACTCCTGTGGTGGAACCGTCACAGAAACAGAAGCTTGCTGTTTCGTAAAGCAGCTTATCAAAGACCTAAAAAGTGAAAAACCAAAAATCAAATGGAATCGTGTCCCAGATGCCGGATGGGGAACGTTTTTCTCCACGGGTCTATCTGGTGACAGCTATATCCAGCTCAAATCTTATCGAATTAAAAATCAGCTGGTTACCTGCATGCTCTACAAGAAGGGGGACGTATTCGACTATACCCTGCAGGAATTTGACGGTGACCCCGAAAATTCAACCCACCTTTCCCATCTATACAAATGGGCAAAGGCATCTGTCAGACACCGAGAACTCTACGGGGACCCTATGCACAAGAATACCGAGTCGCAACTATCCGTAGAAGAGATGGACGACCATTGCCTGAAGATTATTGATATCTTCCGTTCTCTCACTGCGGAGCAAATTGTAGGCCAGCTTATGAATGTTATGCAGCCATCCATCCTCTGCGAGGACATCAGCGAGAGTAGTCCCGAATGGATGCGTCGCAACAAAATGATTCGTAGTTTGGTGAAATTTCTTCAGCAGGCACGCATCAAAGAAAGCTGTCTTATTGTCGAAAACTCCGTATTGAAAGATTCCGATGGAAAAACCTATGGCAACATTACCTCCGAACCCGTTGCTAAATGGGTGAATGCTTACGTCATCATCAAAGAAGCAAAGTACGCAGACCTCAGCTCAGATGAAATCCGCCTCAAGGTTGCATCTGATATCGTCGCAAATCTGCTGATAGATATGTGACCCCCATTCCAAATGATAGGCTACTGCCTTCATAATAATTTTTTACGATTGGAGATACACTCATGAACAAATTTGAACTTGAAATCCAAATGGGAGACCATCCCGACGAAACACCGGTGGACAATCTGATTCACACCCTATCTGCTGCCGGAACCCAAAATCCGTGGACATACTGCTCCGACTGTGGAGCCGGACACCCAGGCTTTCGTTTGGACGATAAGCAGAGCAAACTCATCATCACTCTGGTTGCTGAAGCCGAAACAGAGCAGTACTGTCAGTACTGTCTCCAGGCAATTAACCCGGAGAGTAGCGAAATGGAGATGCGGTCCGTCGAATGGATTGCAGCCGGCAACACCGGTCCCCTCCACGCCCTATACGATGTTCTATCGCAGGCTTTGATGGATACGATGGATGCAGCCGCAGAAGATGAAGGAATCGACCCTAAAGACGATACTTCGCTGACCGATGCGTTCATCAACGCGCTGATTCAGGATGCCCAGAGTGACCGGCACAAGGTATTTTTTATCCGGAAGGGTGACGGTTTCTTTGCTGATGGCTTTGGTATCAGCGAGTCCATCATTACCCTGGTCAAGGAATACGAAGATGATACACACGGACGCTTCTTCTTCAAAATGGAGAAACAGGACGGAACTGTCATTGTTTCTTGTGCTGAAACCAGCCGAAATAATGATTCCGAGGCCGAGCTGCGCAAGCTTTACAATTTGTTGGACCAGCAGGTGCCCATCGTCACCATTGACGAAGCCACCGAAGACATCCGGCGCTTTTGGGAGAAATCCACATTCGATTCTTTCTACGATAGAGTTACGACATATGCTCAGCCGGAAATCCCAGCTATTGAACCGATGGATGTTGAGGGAAAAATCCTCATCCACGACCTTTTCAATGCCGTTGGTGAAACGGCTGTTGTCAGGCAGTTTCTGGATGAAATTGTGATGCGGCGTGGTCCTATCGGAGAGCAGGATATGCTGCGCCTCAAATCGATGGCAAAAAGCGTATTCACTATCATCAGACAAGTACATAGGAAACCTAATGGACGCGTATTCACGACCTACGGGGTTCCCACTGCATTTGATAAACCGGGTCTTGCCAGCCGCGGCGTTCGGTGGTCAAGCAGCCTGCAGCGTATATCGAATTCGTATACGAACTGGAAACAGGAATTAGTCGGTCCTGCTCCAGCGATTGGAGAAGGACGTGCAATGCAAAAGCTTGCCGTTCTTATCCTAACAGCCGTGCTTGCTGACCAGCTTCCGTAACTATGGTCCGAACGGAATTGAGGTGACATCGATGTAGCCAAGTACACACCCTTTTAACACCTTTTCCATAAGGCGATGAGAGACCCACCACCAATATCAAAAAGCCCAGGCTGCGCCACAGCCTGGGTATTTTTATGCCTTGTGTATAAATTACCGTTTCCCTACCTGAGTCACTTTACAGGTCACTTTGAATGTTGCAGTTTTGCCATTGCTGTCAGTGACTGTTATCTCCGTCTTACCGGAGCCGCCATCGCAGATGGCGACAGGGAAACTCGCTGTAAAGGAATTTTTTGGATTGTCCCGTTCAACCACTTCCACCTGGACGGAATAGAATGTAAACACTTCCACGGACAGCAACACTTGGTATCCGCTTTTGATTGTCTCGCCATTGTATGTATAGACAACATCCCAACCCTCAAAAGGCCAGCCGGACAGTTGTTCCACATTGAAGTCCAATTCATATACACCGTATGTATAGTCTCCGCTCAACTCTGTAGTAGTTGGCGGCACCCGCTGCACCGGTGCAGAGCAGGCAGCCAGCAGTATAATCAGCACAATGCTTGTGCACAAGATTCTCTTCATTCTTTCTTCCTCCTGCGTGGATTCCCCTCTATGACCACGCTGCCCAAATTGATAACATGTAGACCGCGATTCATTGCCATACGTGCAAATTTGTATGCACCGCCCCATGTATGATTAATATAACACAGGCAACAATCAGATGCATCAATCATCCACTTATTCCGCCGCTCAATGGCAAACTTAGCTGGACCTATCTCCACCCCCTCGGGGTAGAAGCTGTGTCCATGGTATATATCGTAGTCCTCCTTGTGGGTTGGCAAGTATGCCAGCGCAACGGAGTATGATATCTTGGGATAGTCTTTGCTGAGGCTCTGCAGACAAGAAAACACCGCCCCATCAAATTGCCCGTGGTTACCGACCACGAACTCAGTGATGCCTTGCCCTATCAATTCCTCTATGGCGCTCCGGAGCACCGCTGCATCCAGACCGTAGCACTCACTATGTCCGAAAAATGTACATACAGACAATATCCCACCCCCTTTTGCCCCATTATACAACAAAAAATCAGATTAGTACATCCACCTGTACTATATTTCTAACTTTACTTCTTATAATAATAGTACAGTTACAGGGAAGAGTGGTGTAAAGGATGCAGTTGAACGAGGCCGTTAGCAAGAGAATTACTGAGCTTCTTAAGGAGCGGAACATGACCAACTATCAGTTGTATGTCAAAAGCGGTGTGCCGAAATCCACCATAGGCAACCTGGTAAACTGCACCTATGATTCTGTAAAGCTCCGCGTAATCCACGAAGTCTGTCAAGGATTTGGAATCAGCATCACAGAGTTCTTCAACTCTCCATTATTTGTAGAAGATAATTTGGAACCCTAAAGCTTCTGTGTCACCGGCATGGGAGCTTTTCTTTTTCCCCTTGACAAACTATCGCTGCAACGATATAATAATAGCAAAGAACAAACTATCGTTAGAACGATACTAACAAGAGGTGTTTGCTATGAGTAAACTAACAGTATATCACGGCTCGCCGGTTATTATCGAAAAGCCCCAGTTCGGCGTCGGCAACCCCAATAATGATTATGGTTTGGGCTTCTATTGCACTGAAACTCTGGACTTGGCAAAAGAATGGGCTTGCTCTGTAGAAACAGACGGCTATGCCAACAAATATACACTGGATATGTCTGACCTGACGGTTTTGAGTCTGACCAGCGGTGACTATAATATTCTGAACTGGTTGGCAATTCTGTTGGAAAACCGGAAGTTCCGCATTGGTGGTGATGTGGCTCGGCAGGCGCGGGCATACATCTTTGAAAATTTCGGCATCGATTATAAGAAGTATGATGTCATCAAGGGTTACCGTGCCGATGACTCCTATTTCTCCTTCGCATCCGCTTTTCTGAACAATACCATCAGCCTTTCTCAGCTGGAGCATGCTATGGTGCTGGGCAAGTTGGGTGAGCAGGTTGTTGCCGTATCTCAGAAAGCTTTTGATGCTCTTTCCTTTGAGGAAGCTATTGCTGCTCCCAAAGAAATTTACTATCCCAAAAAGCTGGCTCGGGACACTGCTGCTCGGGACGAGTTCCAAAAGGAAAAGGGCCGCGGCTCTGTCCTGACCGAAACCTACATTCTCGATATCATCAGACAGGGGTGGAAAAACGATGATGAGCGCTTACAACGAGTCGTACTTGGATGATGCCATGCAGAATCTCGGCGACATGGTCGAGTATGCTGTGTGCGATTGCGGCTATGACCCGGACGAATTCTTCGGTTGGTTCATTTCCTCCGGTGTCGCATCCAAGTTTGAAAAAGGCAATCCCAAATACATTACCGGCATGTCCGGCTTCGAGTTGGCAGAAGCGGTTCTGAAGGCAACCAACGTTGCGCTCCCTGGTATTGCTCCCTCTCACCCGGATTTCAAGGGACGGGAATATTGGGCCGGCTGGATTTTTGCCTACTACCAGTGGCAGAGCGGCAGACGGTTCGAGGATATCGTTGCAGATGGACTGACCCTCTCCACCGTCTTCTCTATGTATATCCACCACGAAGCTGACAATTCTAAGTTCGTGGAATCCGCCGATGCCATCATCCGGCGCAACAAAGAAGCCCGAAAGTCCAGGCTGCATACCATCCGGAAAGCTCGCGGCTTTACCCAGCAGCAGCTCAGCGACGCCTCCGGTGTTGCCTTGCGCATGGTGCAGCTCTATGAGCAAAAGCAAAATGACCTGAGCAAAGCCCAGGCGGGTGTGGTTATCAGCTTGGCAAAAGCCCTCGGCTGTGAAATTGAAGACTTGATTGATTAAACGAAAAGCATTCATATTGTTTGGTTATTTCGCCTACCTATGCGGATATAAAACGCTGACAAGGAGCATGGTATGACATTCTACAAAGATTCCTATGGAATAAATCATCGCTCTGCGATTCCAAAGAAATTGCGTGAGCTTGCACAAATCATCGCAGAAAGCAACTATGATGAGGCACTTCTCCCCCATCCAAGAAAAAGATATTGCCACGATGACCAACATCTTGCGTGCGCAATGACTGAAACCACATCGCAAGAACGTGTGACTGAAAAAAGAATATGCCGTTGTTGGAGTTATTTCAACAAAGCAGACCGGAATCAAGATTGCTCTACGTGCAATTTCAAATTCAAAAAGAAGAATCTCGGCAAATACGAAATCATTGATTACGAAGTGCCCACAGAGTTTGCTATGGAGCAGCTTGGGGGAATCGATTGGCTATTAAAAAAGGATAATCGTTTGATAGCTACAGAAGTGAAGCCTCCAAACAGTTCGGAAACTATTGTACGGATGATAGCTGAAATCCTTACCTACACAGTTGGAACTTCTTACTCTCCTGCTATTTGTTTTTTCAAAACAACCACCGATGGAACACCATCTAAGCAGTTAATCGATTATCTAAAATATAAAGACAATGAGGATTTTCTTCAAATCAAAGAACGAACCGGACTTGAAATACTCTACATAACCTTTGACAAAGACACTTTTTCCATCCATAATGTAATAGACGAACCCCTTGGTAATATATAAGCTGGAGGCAGAAAATGAAAAAGATAGATTTTAACGAATATGATTACTTTGAAAAAGTGGGCGGCGGCATACTTGGAGCAGTCGCAATTGTTTCAGCAATCCTCGAAATGGTTTTTAACGGCATTTCCGCAGCGACCGTTATGGCAGCAATCAAAGATATTTCTGGCACACTGATTGTTGTTATGGTCTTGCTTGTCGCCTTGAAGAAACTTTTCCCAAAAAAGCAGCGGGGGTTTACTTCTGTCTTCCAGGATGAAATGGAGCCGATTGTCGAGAAATATAGTCCCATCATCAAGCAGGTTGAATCCGAGAAAATCGAGTTCCTCATCGCAGATAACCTTGCATGCCTGTATGGTGAAAAGGAAGGTACCTACCACAGATTCTTTGTGTTCTCCGAAAATGATAACAGCATTACATTCAAAGTATCCAAAACCGTATTTTTTGGCAGGACGCCCGACGCCCACGAAAATGATTTGAAGGAAATTGCCCTGGATATCGCTAAGACAGTTGCACACAGTTTTGACAGCATTGCGAAATTTACTGGTAGTAAGGACTCTTTTACCCTGTCCTTCAAAGAACCTCTTAAGAGTGATGCATCTGCCAGAAAATTGGCAGCTGTTATTGATAAGATTCTGCTTCTTTATGTCGCACGGTGTAAGAAATGACTAAGATACTTCTTTTAATCTACGCTATAGCTACGGTTTTCAAATTTATAGTGACCGCAATTATCCGTCTATTACGTCCCAAATCAAAGTCCCAAACTACAACGACATCTGTATCGAACAACTGGTATGGCATTTGCGAAAAGTGCGGGACAAAAGGCGGGCTTCATCGCTTTGAGGGAAAAAGATATTGTGCTATGTGTCACGCCAGACTAAGTGCAGAGAAAAAATATGGAGTAAAACAGAACGAACATGAGAGTTAATGTGATTCGTGGACAAAATCAAATTGGTGGTAACATTATTGAAATAGCCACTGAACGCACCCGCATACTATTGGATGTAGGTTTGGAACTTGATGACGAAAATATGCAACTTCCCAATGTGGATGGTCTGTTTAGTAATGCCACTTTTGATGCTGTATTTATCTCACACTATCACGGTGACCACCTTGGTCTTGCATATTACATGGATAAGCAAATCCCTATTTACATAGGCGAAGCCAGCTACCGAATTACCAAATCAGCTGATAGCTATAAAGGCATTAAAAGCATCCACCCTTCTGGATTTTTGAAAAACAAAACCCCCATTATCGTTGGTGATATTGCAGTTACACCCTATCTTTGCGACCATTCGGCATTCGACAGCTATATGCTTCTATGTGAGGCAGATGGCGAGCGTATTCTTTACACTGGTGATTTTCGTGCTAATGGCAGAAAATCTTTCGGTAGTCTTCTTCAATCACTGCCGAACAAGGTGGATAAGCTCATTTGCGAGGGAACAACTTTGTCACGAGGTGCAAGCAAAGCTCTTACAGAAGCAGAACTTGAAGAAGAAGCTGTAAAACAGTTTAGAAATACAAACGGTCCCATCTTCGTTTTACAATCTTCCACCAACATCGACCGCATCGTAACGATGTATCGCTCCGCCAAAAGAAGCGGGCGTATCTTTCTCCAAGAGCTGTATATGGCTGAGGTATCAACAGCAGCAGGAAACAGCATCCCCAATCCTCAGTTTGATGATGTGTACGCGTTTATAACCAATCCACTCCGACATGAAGCATTAAAAAAATACCGTCGCATTGGAAAGGCGCAAATCGCAAACTCTCAATTTGTTATGTGCATCCGAAACTCAATGCTTCGCTATTTAGAAGGTTTAAATCAACTTATGAGTTTTGAAAACGGTTTGCTTGTCTATTCTATGTGGAATGGATATAAAAAGAAGCCGGAAATGGCTGAATTTATCGAAGCCTGTGAAAATATGGGTCTGCGGACAATCAATATACATACAAGCGGACATGCAGACCACACGACTATCGAAAAACTGATAAAATGTGTTAATCCCACAGAGATAATACCTGTCCATACAGAAAACCCAGATTGGTTCATTGACAAAATTTGAGGACCTTATCGACTGACTTCTTCCCTCGACGGCACCCGCCGCCGGGGGATTTTCATATCCAAAAGAAAAAGCGGGACACATAAGTCCCGCTCTGTTCAACAAATTCGTATTTTCTAAATTCGAGGCTACATATTCTGTTCCCAGTTTTGGTGCATTAAGAACCATTTTTCGCTGTGGGCACCCAATGCTCCAATTTGCCGAGGATGTGCAAGTGGTAGTACTTGAATGGTTTTTCCATGAATACTTACCGCCGTCCGATTTCCGTAGCCATATAGCTCAACATATTCACCAAGTGTGGAATAAGGGACTTCTGCTACCTTTTTAAGATATTGGGCAATTGGGATATCTCCCAACAGTACCAGTAATTCTGCTTGTGATTGCAGTAATTCTTCCGTAATCGCAGCACTTCTTGCTTTATCGCAGAAAGAACTGGGACGAACCGGGATAGTAACAGGATTTAGGTTGTATTCCTTAATCAAGGGATTATATTTATCTTTTAACGCTTTTACTTGACTTGGGTTAAGCCGTGTTTCGGGAAGGCAATCGCAAAGCCATGCATCTTGCCTGGTATATCCAAGAGGAGCGAGAATGTTTTCGTCCAAAACTTTTGCGGAGGGCCCGTTCAGTTGTCTGCCAGCAGGCTCTAAAATGCCAAGTTCTTTAGGTATAGCGATTGCATCAATAATTGCCCTTGCCTCTTCAGGATTGCCGTCCCAAAATATTCTTGGTTCACTTGCCACTGCTAATGCTTGGCATATAATTTGTCCGTCTTTCTTCCAGCGTGCGTGTACAGCACTTGCATAAACACCAAGAACAAATACTTTTTTAGGGGACTTATCTTCCTGCACTAACGGGTGCAGTTCCTGTCCAAAAGGAAAATAATAATTCATAATTGCACCACCTTTTATTTATTGTAACATTGCAATTAGAAAAAGAAAGTGCCATCGTAAGACAGCACTTTCTTCTGTATTTTTGGTAAATAATTGGTAAATTGGTCAACCAAAGCCCTTCGGTCGCTCAAAAACGCCCAAAAATAGGGGTTTTAGGCGGTTTTTCGAGGGTTTTTCAATCCAAGGGTTTCATCGTGGGGAACAGGATAACTTCCCGGATGGTGTCGGTGCCGGTCAGCAGCATAACACAGCGGTCAATGCCCATACCCATACCGCCCGTGGGAGGCATACCGTACTCCATAGCATTGAGGAAGTCCTCGTCCAGCATTTCGGTCTCGTCGTCGCCACGCTCCCGCTGCTCAACCTGCTTCTGGAAGCGGTCTCTCTGATCCATAGGATCGTTCAGCTCGGAGTAGGCGTTGGCAAGCTCACTGTGGCAGATGAACAGCTCAAACCGCTCTGTCAGCCGGGGATCAATGGGGCTTCTCTTAGTCAAGGGAGAAACCTCAACGGGATACATTGTAATAAAGGTAGGCTGAATGAGGTGCTCTTCGACTCTCTGATCGAAGCAGGCGTACAGGGCGTTACCCCAGGTCTTTTCTGCAGCTTCAGCCAGTTCTACGCCCTTAGCCTCAGCGGCGGCAACAGCCTCAGCATCATCGGTAATAGCACCAAAGTCGATACCCAAGTACTCCTTAACGGCGTCCACCATAGAAAGTCTCCGCCAGCCGGGAGTCAGGTCGATCTTCTCGCCCATCCACTCAACCTCGTAAGTACCCAGAATTTCCTGGGCTGCGCCGGAGATGATGCCCTCGGCAATGTCCATCATATCGTGGAAATCCGCGTAAGCCTGGTAAAGCTCCACGGAGGTAAACTCGGGGTTATGCTTGGGGTCCATGCCCTCGTTCCGGAAAATGCGGCCAATTTCGTATACCCGATCCATACCACCGATGATCAGCCGCTTCAGGGGCAGCTCAGTGGCAATACGCATAAACATATCAATGTCCAAGGTATTGTGGTGGGTAATGAAAGGACGAGCAGATGCGCCGCCAGCGATGGTGTTCAGCACCGGGGTCTCTACCTCGATATAGTTCCGGTCATCCAGGTACTTACGCATATACTTAATGAACTGGGAGCGGATAACGAAATTGCGCTTGACCTCGGGGTTGACCATCAGGTCAACATAGCGCTGACGGAAACGAATTTCCTTATCGGTCAGACCGTGGAACTTCTCGGGCAGGGGCAGCAGAGACTTAGAAAGCAGCGTAACATTCTTAGCCCGGACGGAAATTTCCTCGGTCTTGGTCTTAAAGACCTCGCCCTCCACACCGACGATATCGCCGATGTCATACTTCTTAAAGCGGGCGTATTCCTCCTCACCCAGCTCGTCAATCTTGACGAACAACTGGATGCGGCCGGTAGCATCCTGCAGATCGCAGAACATTACCTTACCCTGGCCACGCTTGCTCATCAGGCGGCCGGCAACCTTGACGATCTTGCCCTCAAAGCCTTCGTAATCGGCCTTAATAGCAGCAGAATCGGCGTTAAAATCATACTTTGTCTGCAGGAAGGGATCACGACCCTCAGCCCGCAGGGCAGCCAGCTTATCGTGGCGAACCTGCACCTGATCGCTCAGGGGCATTTCTGCCTGAGGTACAAACTTTGCCATAGCTTAGCCCTCGCGAGTAACGGAGATGACCTTCATCTCATAAGCGCCCAGAGGTGCGTTAACAATGAACTTGTCGCCTTCGCTCTTGCCAACAACAGCGCGACCGAAGGGAGAGTCGTCAGACAGCTTGCCATTCATAGGGTCAGCTTCCTGAGAGCCGGTAATACGGTAGGTCTTCCGCACACCATTTTCGTCCTCGACAACAACGGTGCAGCCCAGACCGACGCGGCCGTTGAGCTCGTTTTCGTCCTCGATAATGACGGCGTGGGACAGTACGTCCTCAATCTCGGCAATACGTCCATAGAGCTTAGCCTGCTCATTCTTAGCGGCATCGTACTCGGAGTTTTCGGACAAGTCGCCGTAAGAACGGGCTTCTGCGATCATAGCAGCAATTTCCCGCTCCCGGGTTGTCTTCAAATAACCCAGTTCCTTTTCCAAGTCTGCAAGACGCAGCGCGGTAATCTTATATTCCTTAGCCATAGTGAAACCTCTTTCCGTTTCAAAATTATCGCAAGTTATTATACTGGACTTTTTCCCTACAGTCAATAAAAAACTGTATTTTCCGGGAGATTTAGCCCTTTTTTCTTTATTTTGTACCCGCAGTCAGCGCTTTTACCGCTGCTTGGATCTGGGGATCTTCCTCATAAGGCACAAGATCGGCATAGATTTTCGCTGCCAGCTCGTCACTGACCTCTACCAGTACCTCCGGCTGAAGACCGCCTTGGTCGGCAAGGCTCACGCCGTGGGGGGTGTAATACTTACCCACAGACAGGCCAACACCGGAGCCATCCGGCAGTTCGAAGGTATACTGGAAGTTACCCTTACCGCTGGTGGGATCACCCACAATAGTCGCCCAGTCATATTCATTCAGCGCTGCGGCAAAGAATTCTGCAGCAGAGTAGCTGTTGCCGTTAATCAGCACCGCCATAGGCATTTCCAGGCACTTGGCATCGGAAGTATCGGTATCTTTTTGCCCGCTGTAATCCTCACTGTGGAACAAATCGCCCTTAGGCAGCAAATAATCCAACAGGTCTACCAGCTCGTGCTTATAGCCGCCGGGGTTATTCCGTACATCGAAAATAAGAGAGGTGGCCCCCTGCTTAATAAGAGTCTCGATAGCCGCCTTGCTCTCCAAGTAGCAACGGTCGTTAAAGTTGTTAATTGTTACAAGACCGATATTACCGGGAAGCATCTCTCCTTTGGCAACCTGCGTCTGAATCACCTGCCGGGTAAGTTCAAAGGTCATTTCCTCCCCATCCCGGATCACAGTAACCGTAACCTTAGTACCTGCCTTGCCCTTGATAATCTTGCTGGCTTCGTTAATATCCGCGTCAATAAAACTTGTACCCTCTGCGCCGATGAGCACATCGCCCGGTACAATGCCGCCTGCCTGGGCGCTTCCACCCGGTTCAACCTGGGTAACATCAAAGCCCTGCCCGTCCTCACGGACTTGGACCGTAACGCCAATACCCACATAGCTGTTAGCGCTCTGCTCCTTTACATCGGCAAATTCTTCCGCGGAAACATAGTAGCTCCACCGATCTCCCAAAGCATCCACCATTGCGCCGGCAGCCGCATCCTCAACCTTTCCCATATCCACATCGTCAATGTCAATATAGTAGGTTTCCAACAGCGCTCTCAGATAATCCAGCTTGCCTGTTCCCTCAGGAATATTCACAGACCCATACTGGGGTATCTTGGTCAGCGCCAAAGTAATAACCACCGCCAGCGCCGCCACCGAAATATAGGATATAGCTGATACTAGCTCTTTTATGATTTTTTCCTTTTTTGTCATAGTTTAATTACCTCATTTGTTCTCGCTGGGAAAATGCAAATATAGCTCAGGGTCTACAGGCTCCCAATCTTTGATTCCTTCATTGTATTTCTTGATTACAAAATGCAGATGGGGACCGGTGACCTTGCCTGTTTCGCCTACATAGCCAATAAGGTCGCCTTGCTCCACATACTGACCCTTTTTCACCACAAGTTCCATCTTATCTGTCATATGCATATATTGGGATTTATATCCGTCTCCGTGGTCTATGGACACATATATGCCGCTACTGCCGCCCCAATCGGCATATACTACTGTACCCGCCCTGGAGGCATAGATTTTCGTTCCCTCTTTGGCTGCCAGATCAATTCCCTCGTGGGCCTTTTCCTCCCCGTCCACAGGATGCTCGCGATTACCAAAACGGCTGGTAATTCTGGTATATGTGCAGGGCAAAAGCCAAACCACTTCTTTTCCGGACGGCTCTGTCCAGGGGGTATAGCCAAAGTAGCTCAACAGACCTGTAAAGTTGGGGTCTTTCATAAGATCGCTTTCCATAGGATCGCAGCCGGTAAAACTCAGCATTCCCACCAAAATCAGCAGAAGCAGAAAATATGTACTGCGCCGGGAAAACGCCCCGCACTTTTCTTTCCTGGTATGCATTTTGAAATTGCCCCCAATCGTTAGTGTACCCACAGCCCCAAAAGGAGCTGTGGGAATTTTATTACTTAAATTTAATGTACTCTGCGGGGTTTACGTGCTTCCAGCCCCATACCCAGTTACCCGGTGTCTTCTCGTAACGCTCATAATGCCGGATAACAAAGTGGAGGTGGATGCCCGTACCTACACCGGTATTGCCCATATAGCCAATCAACTGACCAATGGTTACCGCCTCGCCTTTTTTGACAACGATGCTGTCCAAGTGCATATACTGAGACTTGTAGTCATCCAAATGGTCGATGGAAACATAGTTGCCACCACCGCCACTGGTATCCCAGCCGGCATATACTACAACACCGGAGCGAGTGGCATAAATGGGTACTTTCTCGCCGGTATTAATCGCCCAGTTGGGGCGGGTCAGGTCTACGCCGGTATGTCCCTGCCATTTTCCGGTAACCGGATGGTAACGGTAACCAAAGGCAGAGCTGACTCTACCGTAATCACAAGGCTCTGCCCATTTAATGCCATCCTTCTCATGGGTAGGTCTTGAGGTGCCGTTGAGGGCTTCCTGCTGACGTAGCCACTCTTCGTACTCCCGTTTCTCCGCCTCGGAGAGCTTCAGTTCCATATCCTCCAAAGCTTCCTGCAGTTCTGCCTTTTGTTCTTCAGTCTGCTCTACAAGCTTTTCATATTCCTCGCCCTTGGCAAGCAATTCCTGCAAAATGGCAGAAGCCTCTTCCTGCTTTTTGGCAAGCTGGACCTGCTTGCCTTCCATTTCTTCCTTATTTTTGTCCAGGTTCCGCTTTTCCGCGTCCAAAGCAAGCTTTGCCGCTTCCACCTCCTGGGTGGCCTTATCCAGGGCTTCAATTCGCTTGGTATCTGCCTCGGCAATCTCCTGGATCATATTGATGCGGTCCAAAAGGTCAGAAAAGCTGCTGGCTTCAAAGAGCACCGCCCAGTAAGAAACCGTACCGCCTTCTTCCATAGCCCGAATCCGCTTTTTATACTGCTGACGCATAAAAGCCAGGTCAGCGCGAGACTGCTCCAGCTCCAGCTGCTTATTGGCGATCAGCAGGGTTTGGGCAGCGATCCGTTCATTGATATTATTAATCTGTGTGTTAAGCACAGAAACCTGCTGGTCAATAACATCCTTCTGCGCAATCATCTGCTCCAGGCTTTCCCGGTTGGCAGACTGGAGCTTTTCTAGTTCCTTGAGGGATTCCTCCAGGGCTACCTGCTCCTGCTCCATTTTATCAATTTCCTGCTTGATTTCCGCGCTGCTCTGCTGTTTCGCAGAAACCGATGCGGGCAGGATTTGCGTAACCAGCAGGACGAGCGCAAAGATGAGCATCAGCCCCGCTGCTATTTTAATGAAATTTCTTTTCATGCTGTCCTCACACTTTCAGGAACTTGCGGATGGAGGTCCAGCCGCCCACAATGCCAACAAACAGACCTGCGCCGCCAAAAATAGCCGCAATCAGTACCAAAAGCTCAGTAAAGGGCACTAAGCTAATCATTTTCAAGGTATCCATCTGCGCCATTTTTTCCCGGATCACCTCGTACATTGCCCATTCCGCGCCAAGGGCAACCACAGCACCGGAAAGGCCCAAGGTCATACCTTCCACCACGAAGGGGCAACGGATAAAGCCATTGGTAGCGCCCACCATTTTCATAATGGCAATCTCCTCACGACGCTCGTGGGTAGCAAGCTTAACGGTATTGAAAATAATCACCAAGGTAACAAACAGCAGAACTGCCGCAATAAACAAAGAGGCAATAATCACAATATCCTTGATTGTGGAAAAGCCTCTTGCCAGCTCCAAAGCTGCGCTAACCTTGTCCACGCCGCGGATAGCTTCCAGCTGCTTAACCGTGTCCTCAATCAGCCGGTTATCATCCAAAATAACCACATAACGGTGGCGCAAGTCAGAAGCTTCTACACCTTCAAAAGCCTCTTCGCCGCCATTGTTGGCAATGAACTCCTCCAGCGCCTGTTCCCGGGAGACAAAGGTGCGGCTGTGTACATTGGGAATCTCGCTGATTTTTGTTCCGACACTCTTGGCATCCGCATCGGTCAAGGAATCGCTTATGTAGACAATGACCTCATTGGTCTTATTCAGGTCATCCACCATAATGTTGATATTAAAAGCCAGGCAAATAAATGCGCCGGTAATCAACAAAGAGAACACCGTTACCGCGAAAGCGGAAACAGACTGAAATCCGTGGGTAAACAGGCCGCGGATACCCTCTTTTAACAAATACGGGATATTATTAAGTCTCATTCTTCCCCACCTACCATTCTGTCGCTGGCCACAAGGCCGTTGTTAATAACGATCACTCGGTTACTAAACTGCTCCACAAGCTCGTGCTGGTGGGTAACAACCACAACCGTAGTACCCAGCCGGTTAATCTCCTGCAAAAGGCGCATAATTTCCAATGCGCGGGCAGGGTCAAGGTTGCCGGTAGGCTCGTCGGCAATGATAGTAGAGGGGTTATTGACAAGGGCTCTGGCAATGGCAAGCCGCTGCTGCTCACCGCCGGAGATTTCGTTAGGACGGCGGTGAGCCTTTCCTTCCAGGCCAACCAGCTTGAGAACATAGGGTACACGCTCTTTAATCTCTCTCCGCTTTGCGCCCACTACACGCATGGCAAACGCCACGTTTTCATAGACGGTCATATTCTCAATCAGCCGGAAATCCTGGAAAATCACACCGACAGTCCGGCGCAGGTAAGGCAGCTGGTATCTGCGGATGCGGTCCAGCTCGTAGCCGTTGACGTGGACATAGCCGGAAGTCGGCTTCAGCTCACCGGAGATCAGCTTCATAATGGTAGACTTACCGGAACCGGAAGGACCTACCAGGAATACAAACTCTCCGTCATCAATCTGCAGGGAGACGCCTTTCAGCGCCCGGGTATTTCCGTTATAATCTTTGGTTACATTAGCAAATTCAATCATATCTCTATCTCCCGAAAAACTTGTTTGTTCTACAGGTTTTGCCATTTTACTATACATAGAAATTGTACCATATATCTCTACCCAGTGTCAATAAAAAAGCCACCCACACGGGTGGCTTTTTTATATGTTATCGCATATCCTGAGAAGCTAAGTACTTCCGAACCATCATTGCCACCTTGAAAACGATGGCATGATCAAACTTACGCAGGTCCAGACCGATCTGCTTATTGATCTTCTCCAGCCGGTAGACCAGGGTATTACGGTGAACAAACAGCTTCCGGGAAGTCTCGGAAACATTCAGGTCATTTTCAAAGAACTCGTTGATAGTAAAGAGGGTTTCTTGATCCAAAGAGTCAATCGAATTTTTCTTGAATACCTCGGAAAGGAAAATATCGCACAGCGTGGTGGGCAACTGATAGATCAGCCGACCAATGCCCAGGCTTTCGTAATTGATAATGCTCTTTTCATTGTCAAAAACCTTGCCCACATCAATGGCAGTCTGTGCTTCTTTGTAAGCATCCGCCAGTTCCCGCAAGTGTCCCGCTACCGTACCGATACCAATAACCGTTTCGATACCCAATTCGTTTTTAAGCATATCGGCAATGCTTTGGGCAATTTTCTCAAGTTCCTCATTGGAGGGCTCTTCCTCCATCTGCTTGATGACCGCTATATCCGTTTCGTTAATACTCAGAACAAAGTCCTGCTTCTTATCGGGGAACATAGATGCCACCAAATCCACCACTGTTACATCCACATGGCCCACTTGGCGGATCAAAAATACCGCCCGGGGCATTTCAGTAGCAAACTGCAGTTCCTTAGCCCGCACATAAATATCACCGGGCAGAATATTGTCCATAATGATGTTTTTTACGAATGTGCCACGATCGTGCTTTTCTTCGTAAAAGGATTTGGCATTGTTTAGCGTAACATATAAAACACCACACAAAGATTTGGCCAATTCATCCTCACCCAAGCAGAAAACAGCGTATTCAAATACATTGGCACTATTGACCATACCACGGAAGGTTTTTTGTCCAAAGGTAATCATTTGCTCGGGCGCACTCACGACCCGCAAAGCAGCCTCTGTCCACCGCTCTCCCATCAGGGATGCATCAGTACAGGCAATTACCCGGCCTTCGTGGTCAATGACGCCTAAAGTCCGCTTGGTGGTGTCTTTTAACTGGGAAATGATTCCTTGAAATACACTGTTAGACATACTACTGCCTCCTTAAATAATGCACAACGACCGTTTCTGTCAAATTGTGATAACATTATATATTCATTTTGCGCAAATTGCAAGGCTATTTTGACATTTTATTGCAAAAATTCCCCCTTTTTTTGTGAAAATTCCCGAAGCAGAAGTCTCTGCTTCGGGAAAATAGGCTATTTTTATCGTCATAATGCCAATATTTCTTCCGGCGAAAGTTCCCTGGCTGCTCCTCGGGGCAGATCGCCCAAAGTAAGCGCGCCTTCCTCCCGACGCTCCAGATATGTTACGTGCAGACCGCGGGATGCCATCATTCGCCGAACCTGATGGTATTTTCCTTCGCAAACAGTAATCAAGCTTTCCCCCTCACCCAAGGGCTGCAACACAGCAGGAAGACAATGTATACCGTCCCGCAAAGTAATCCCTTCCGAAAAAGATGCCACATCTTCTTCCCCCGCTGTCCCCTCGTGCCGGGCGTAATAAACCTTCTGCACGCCTTTTTTAGGGCTAATCAGTCGATGAAGCAGGTCGCCATCATTGGTAAAGAGCAAAAGCCCCTCCGTTTCCTTATCCAAGCGGCCGATGGGATGCAAATCCCAAGCAAGCATTTCCTTGGGTAGCAATTCCATTACCGTTTTTTGCGTCTCATCTGTCCGGGCGGTAACATAGCCTGCCGGCTTGTTCAGCATCACAACCGCCAGACCCTTTTTTCCCACCGCTTCTCCGTCCAGGAAAACATCCGTTCCGTCTGTTTTCACGCTGCCGTCCCGAATTACCGTTCCCTTTACGGTAACACGCCCGGCCTTTAGAATTTGCTTCACCTGACTGCGGCTGCCAACACCGGCATCGCAGAGGAATTTATCCAATCTTTCCATAGTTTACTCCGTTTTGTACATATTCCCTCCCCAAACCTCATAGGCTTTATCGGCAAATAATCAACGGGAGGGAAATCATTATGATGTTTATGACTGCAAAATTGGATCCAAAAAAGATTGCCATCGCTCTGGGAGCTGTGGCCATCGGTATTTTGGCACTTATCCTACTTTTCGGCGGCAGCGACAGCACCCAAACAGCCGCTCCGGATCTGTCTTCCAACAGCGCCAGAGTGGAATACCTGAAGGGTCTCGGTTGGGAGGTAAACGCCTCGCCTGCGGAATCCGGCCAGGTTCGCATCCCCACACAAACCACCGAGGTCTACGACCGCTACAATGACCTGCAAAAGACCCAGGGCTTTGACCTGACGCAATTTGCCGGAAAAACCGTAATGCGCTATGTGTATAAGGTTACAAATTACCCGGATTCCACCGCGCCGGTCTACGCCACGCTCCTCATCTACAAAAACCAGGTCATCGGCGGCGACATCACCGACACCGCGCCAAACGGCGCCATCCGTGGCCTTTTGAAGGACGCCACTGAGTAAGCATATTTTACCATATTTCCTTCTGCTTGACAAGTAGGAGGAAATATGCTACTCTTCCAATATCAAAGGTTTCAGGGCAGGGTGAAATTCCCGACCGGCGGTAAAGTCCGCGAGCGCGCAGCGCAGAATCGGTGTAATTCCGATACCGACAGTACAGTCTGGATGAAAGAAGCACTTTGGGCATTCCTGTGAGATAACTGCGCCCTGAGTGTATACTCTTGGGCGCATTATTTATGAGAGGGATGTTACTATGGAAGAACTGATCCGTCAAATTGGAGACAACCTGCTGTTCGTGCTAATCTGCGCCGCTATTGCCGCAGCGCTGACCGTTTTTGCAAAGTTTTTTGAAAAGAAGCTGCCTCTTCGGTCTATCTCCCCTACCCGCCGGCTGTGCCTGATTGCCATCTGCGGCGCGGTTGCCTCCATCTTGCATATTTTTGACTTCCCCCTGCCTTTCCTGGCGCCTGGCTTTTATAAGCTGGATTTCTCGGAAGTGCCGGTAATGCTCTGCGGTTTTTATTTAGGGCCGTCGGCAACGATAGCCTGCGAAGCTGTGAAAATCCTTCTGAAACTACTGTTAAAAGGCACAAGCACCGCCTTTGTAGGAGACTTTGCTAATTTCGCTGTAGGCTGTAGTTTAGTTCTCCCTGCTGCCATTGTTTATCACACAAAAAAGTCGCGGAAAAGCGCCGTTTTTGGTCTAATAACCGGCACAATCGTACTGACCGCTTTTGGCAGTGCCTTTAACGGCATTTATCTTATCCCCAAGTTTTCCGAGCTTTACGGGCTTCCTCTGAATGCCATAGTGGAAATGGGAACAGCCATTAACGGAAACATCACTTCCCTGTCTACCCTCGTGCTGTTTGCGGTCGTTCCCTTAAATCTCATCAAGGGCATTTCCGTTTCTGCCCTAACACTTTTGTTTTACAAACGGGTGGCAAAGCCCCTGTTTGAAAAATAAAAAATTAATTTTCGTAAACAATATAATCGGAGGTAATAATTATGGAATATGTATGTGATGTATGCGGTTGGGTCTACAATGAAGAGATGGGCGATCCCGATAACGGCATTGAGCCCGGCACCAAATTCTCTGACCTCCCCGAAGATTTTGTATGCCCCCTTTGCGGCGTGGGCAAGGAAGACTTTTCCGAAAACTAAGCTGAAAAGTCCCGGCTCACCGGGACTTTTTCTTTTAGGAAAGGACTGATTTTATGGAACTTGTATTACTTACTGCCTTAGGTGTAGGCGGCGCCACGGTATTCGGCGCTATTATTGGCTTTCTTTTTAAGAAGCAATCCCACAAATTTTCTGACATTGTTTTGTCCTTTGCCGCCGGTGTGATGCTGGCAGCGGCTGTGCTAGGTCTTATTCTGCCCTCTTTGGACTACGGCGGAGATTTCGGTCTGCTGATTACCATTGCAGGCATTTTTGCCGGCGCTTTCTGCCTGAACCTCATTGATAAAGTCGTTCCTCACCTCCATAAAATGGTCGGTCAGGACATTGAAGCCCACAATAACGCCAATTTGAGCAAAGTTTTGCTATTCGTGGCCGCCATTGCCATCCACAATTTGCCTGAAGGCATCGCCGCCGGCGTTGGTTTTGGCTCCGGTAACGACTCCCAAGCGCTTTTGATTGCAGGCGGTATCGCCCTGCAGAACATCCCCGAGGGCATGGTCATCATTGGGCCAATGCTTGCCGCCGGTGTAAAACCAAAAAAGACCTTTATCTGCGCAGCGCTGACCGGTGTAGTAGAAATTATAGGCTGTTTGCTCGGCTACCTTGCCGTCAGTGTGGCTACTGCCATTTTGCCTTTCGCCCTGGCATTTGCCGGTGGTACGATGCTCTATGTCATCAGCGACGAGATGATCCCCGAAACCCATGCCCACGGCAGCGAGCGGGGCGCAACCTATGCCCTCCTGGTCGGCTTCTGCATTATGCTGATTTCCGACGTACTACTGGGCTGATTTATTGACAACAACACAAAAAAGGACTACAATAGCTACAAATGACTTTTGAGGTGAATTTTTATGGAACTTCGTCCCGAAACCCTATGCATCCAGGCCGGATACACGCCCGGAAACGGTGAGCCCCGGCAAGTCCCCATTATCCAGAGCACCACTTTTAAGTATTCCACTTCCGAGGATATGGGCAAGCTTTTTGACCTGGAGGCAGAAGGCTATTTCTACTCCCGGCTACAAAATCCCACCTGCGACCACGTAGCTGCAAAAATCTGCGCCCTGGAGGGTGGCGTGGCAGCAATGCTGACCAGCTCCGGCCAGGCAGCCACCTTCTATTCCATTTTTAATATTGCCAGCTGCGGCGACCACGTCATCGCCAGCTCCGCCATTTACGGCGGCAGCTTCAACCTCTTCTCCGTAACCATGAAAAAAATGGGCATTTCCTTTACCTTTGTCAGCCCAGACTGCACGGAAGAAGAGCTGAACGCCGCTTTCCAGCCCAACACAAAGGCTGTTTTCGGTGAGACCATCGCAAACCCCGCCCTGTCTGTACTGGATATTGAGAAATTCGCTAAGTGCGCCCATGCTCACGGCGTACCGCTCATTGTGGATAATACCTTTGCCACCCCCATCAACTGCCGTCCCTTTGAATTTGGCGCAGACATCGTAACCCACTCCACCACCAAGTATATGGATGGCCACGCCGCCGTTTTGGGCGGCTGCATCGTGGACAGCGGCAATTTCGACTGGATGGCGCATGCCGACAAATTCCCCGGCCTCTGCACCCCCGACGACAGCTACCACGGTGTCGTCTACGCCGAGCGATTCGGCAAAGGCGCCTTTATCACCAAGTGTACCGCCCAGCTGATGCGTGATTTCGGCGCTATGCAAGCGCCCCAAAATGCCTTTATTCTGAATTTGGGTCTGGAAAGCCTGCCCTTTAGAATGAAGCAGCATTGCCAAAATGCCGATAAAATTGCCCGCTTCCTCCACAACCATGAAAAAGTGGCTTGGGTACGGTACTGCGGCCTGGAGGACGATCCCTATTATGCCCTCGCTCAAAAATATCTGCCCAACGGCTCTTGCGGTGTCATCTCCTTTGGCCTGAAATCCGGTCGTAAGGGTGCGGAAACCTTTATGAAGCACCTGAACCTTGGCTCTATCGAGACCCACGTAGCAGACTCCCGAACCTGCTGTTTGCACCCTGCCAGCTCCACCCACCGGCAGATGTCGGATGCCGAGCTGGACGCCGCCGGCGTTGGCGCAGACCTGATCCGCCTCTCCTGCGGTTTAGAGAACAGCGAAGATCTCATCGCTGACATCGCCCAGGCATTAGAGAATGTATAATAAAAATTGCACCTGTTCCCTTCCCCGGAACAGGTGCAATTATTTATTTGTTTTTCAGCGCATCTATCATATTGAGCAATCTCGTTACGGTCTCATTCTTTGCATTTTCATCGGCAAAAAATGTGCCTTCCTCACAGAGAAGATCCCGGGTCTGACCGTCAAACTCCGCAGAATAATAGCAATCTTCCTTGGAGGTGTCGGTTACAAAAACAAAATAGACCACACCCTCATTATCAAGCCCTGCGCCGTCGCCGTATTCCACCAATTCCTGATAGTCCGGCAAGGCGAAGAAATTATAAGGCTGATAGTTGGTAACGGACAGAACCCCATCCTCGTTTGTAAGGTAATAGCCCTCGTACGCCCCGGTCAGCTTTTCCGCGCCACCGGCGCAGGCGGCAAACAACAGCGCACACACCAGCACCAATAAAAGCACCTTCGTTTTCTTCATATTTCTGCCCTCCTATTTGGCTTGTTGCTTTTATTATAAATCAAATACCTAATTTTGCAATAGCATTTGTCTTTTAGCGCAACCGCTTGCCTTTTGTTAGATCAACACAATATAACAAAAACGGAATTTTTTCTTGCAAAATTCGTCCAAAAAGATTACCATATACCTAAATTCTACATTGGAGGTTACATATGAACGCGAATCAAATTATGAAAATTTTTGAAGATACCGCTTATGTCCGAATGGGCGGAAGCGCAGAAGAATTAAAAGCCGCCCATTATTTGGCCGATTTAGTAAGTCAAATGGGACTTATTGCCGAGATTGTACCTTTTGAGGTTCCGATGGCTACCATACAGGAAGCTACTTTGACCGTAGATGGTGAAACTGTTATCTGCAAAGGTTACTTAAATGCCGGAAGCCACGAAGTGGAGGCACCGCTGTACTATCTGCGTTCTACCGATCCTTTCTCCCTGTCTCAGTGTAAGGGTAAAATTGTTATGGTAGATGGCTATTTGGGCTACTGGCTCTATCAGGATCTGCTGGAAAACGGTGCTGTTGGCTTCATTACTTATGACGGCAACGCCAACTACTGCGACTGGGATATTGACCAACGGGAACTGCGCAGTTATGTCCACAAGGGCAATCAAATCCCCGGCGTCAATATCAACGCCAAAGATGCCATTGAGCTGATCCGCAAGGGCGCTTCCACAGCTAAGATCGTTCTTAAGCAGGAAGAATATACCGGCTCCTCCCACAATGTGATTTTGGATCTGCCCGGCGAAACAGACGAGTACATTGCCTTTACCGCCCACTACGACTCCACTTCCCTCTCCCAAGGCGCTTACGACAATATGTCCGGCAGTTTGGGTATTTTGGGTATTGCAGAGCACTTCGCCAAAAATCCCCACCGCTATGGTATGCGTTTCATTTGGTGTGGCAGCGAAGAGAGAGGCCTGCTGGGCGCAAAAGCTTACTGCGAAAACGAAGAAGCGCCCAAAAACTGTGTTATGAACATCAATCTGGATATGATCGGCTGTATTATGGGTTGTTTCATCTACTGCGTTACCGCTGAAGTAACACTGTGCCACTACACCAGCTACTTTGGCAGTGAGGTCGGCTTCCCTATCGACGGCCGTCAGGATGTGTATTCCAGCGACTCCACCCCCTTTGCTGACAAGGGTGTACCTGCCGTTTCCTTTGCGCGGATTGCCCCTCCGAACACCGCCACTATTCATAACAGTTATGATACTTCCTCTGTAATGAAGGGCGAGCAGATGGTAGCCGACATTGATTTCCTGATTGCCTTTACCGACCGAATGGTCAATGCCGTTCGTTGCCCCGTGGCAAAAACGATGCCCGACAATATGAAGGAAAAGCTGGACGAGTACCTGTGCCGCAAGCGCCCCGGC
>JAZOVI010000004.1:0-3580 GCA_045658625.1 Faecousia sp. | reverse complement strand
CACCCATTTGGATGCAGAAGATATTCTGGCAGAGATTGATAAAATCAGCAACAGCCCTGCGGTTACAAATGCGTTACAAACAAGTCAAGCCGGCTCAAATCAACAGATTCTAAAAAGTTCCTAAAACGCAGAAAAACACCCGAAAAACATCAGTTTTCCGGTTGTTTTTTGGTGACCCGCCGGAGATTCGAACTCCGGACCCATTGCTTAAAAGGCAATTGCTCTGCCAACTGAGCTAGCGGATCATATGGCTGGGATGGCAGGATTTGAACCTACGAATGCCAGAGTCAAAGTCTGGTGCCTTACCGCTTGGCGACATCCCAATATTATACTCCGACAATGGGCACATCGTGCATTATAGCATAGCAAGCCGCAATTTGCAACTATTATTTTTCCAATATCGGAGATTTTTGGGACAGACCCCGGAAGATCTGTCCCGGTATTTCTTAGTAATTGGTAGCATGAACCTCAAAATAGCTCTGGGGATGGGCGCAGGTGGGGCACAGCTCGGGTGCGTTCTTGCCTATGTGGATATGACCGCAGTTGCGGCACTCCCAAACGGTCTTGCCGTCCTTAGCAAATACCTTGGCCTCTTCCACGTTTTTCAGCAATGCGCGGTAGCGCTCCTCGTGATGACGCTCTACCTCTGCAACCAGACGGAACTTTGCAGCCAGCTCAGGGAAGCCCTCTTCCTCTGCGGTCTTGGCAAAACCTGCGTACATATCTGTCCACTCGTAGTTTTCGCCGCTGGCAGCCTTCAGCAGGTTCTCAGCAGTAGAACCGATGCCGTCCAGCTCCTTAAACCACATCTTGGCGTGCTCTTTTTCATTCTCAGCCGTTTTCAGGAACAGGGCTGCGATCTGCTCAAAACCTTCCTTCTTTGCCTTGGATGCAAAGTAGGTGTACTGGTTTCTGGCCTGGGATTCGCCTGCAAAAGCGGCCATCAGGTTAGCCTCGGTTTTCGTGCCTGCATATTTGTTAGCCATGGGGATTTCCTCCTTATGTTTTTCTTTTATTATAACACAATTATTGCCACTCGAAAAGGGGATAATGCAAAAATTACATCTTCTCCGGCGCTGCAAAGCCCAAAATGTCAATGCAAGTCTCCAGCGCCCGCTTAGCAAGACCAATCAGGGCAATATAGCCAGCCTTCAGCTCTTCATTTTCCTCTGTGAGGATACGGGTTTCGTGATAGAACTTGTTTACCGCGCCGGACAGCTCATAAATATAAGCGCAGATTAAGTTGGGAGACAGGGTCTTAAGGGCAGACTCCATAGTGGGGCCAAACTTGGTAATTGTCAGCATCAAATCCTTTGCCCACTCGTTTGCTGCCGGTGCAATAGGCAGATACTCCCAAGCGCCATAGCGGTTCAAGATAGACTTAATCCGCACCACAGTGTAGAGAATATAAGGACCGGTGTTACCCTCAAATGCCGCAAAGCGCTCCAAATCAAAGTTATAGTCCTTGGTGGGCTGGTTGGACAGATCGCCATACTTCAGTGCAGCCAGAGCGATCTTCTGGGTGGTTGCCTCCACCTCATTGTCAGCGACGATCTTATTTTCCACAACCTTTGCCCGGACAAAATCGGTCATATCCGCAATCAGCTGCTCCAGCCGCAAAACACCGCCATCCCGGGTCTTGAAGGGCTTGCCGCCAGCGCCGTTCATAGTGCCGTGGCCTACGTGCTCCAAAACAGTAGTCTCTTTTACAATGCCGGACTTCTTAGCCGCGCGGAAAACCTGCTCAAAGTGCAGATTCTGCCGCTTATCGGTAACATAAAGCATCTTATCCGGCGCCCAGTCCTGCATACGCTGAACAATGGTTGCCAGGTCAGTAGTGGCATAAATGGCAGAGCCGTCAGATTTCACCAAAATCATAGGCGGCACTTCTTTTTTGTCGGTCTCTTCCGCCACAGGAATGACCCAAGCGCCCTCAGACAGCACTGCCAGCTCTCTTGCCTTCAGATCCTCGATCATTGCCGGGATATAGGGATCGGCATCGCTTTCGCCCAGCCATTTATCAAAGTGAACGTCCAAAATGCCGTAAATCCGGCGCAGATCAGGCAAGGAAACACCCATAATGTGATCCCAAATTGCCCGGTAGCCCCGGCGACCCTGCTGCAGCTCAAAGGTAGCTGTATGTGCCTTTTCTGCAAAGACAGGATCGGTCTTTTTTGCCGAAGCGGTGGGATAAATCTCCTCCAGCTCCGACAGGGTAAAAGGAGACTCCTTGGGATATTCCCCGGTAAAGCTCTCATCGAAATAAGGAAGCTCCGGCTGACGTTCCTGCAGTTCGGCAATAATCAAACCCATCTGCAGACCCCAGTCGCCCAGGTGCACGTCGCCAATGGTGTTATAGCCCATAAACTTATGCAGCCGTTTCAGGCTCTCGCCGATGATGGCAGGCCGCAGGTGGCCGATGTGCAGAGGCTTTGCCACATTTGCGCCGCCGTAGTCCACCACAGCGGTTAGTCCTGCCCCAACTTTCTCCACGCCAAAATCGGGAGCAGTCCGCATTTCCTCCAGGTATGCCTGCAGGAAGCTGTCAGACAAATTCAAATTGATAAAGCCGGGCATTACCGCATCAATCATAGAAAAGTCGCTGCCATCCAGCTTTTCAGCAACCGCTTTAGCGATCTGGATAGGAGCGCATTTATACTGCTTTGCAGCCGCCAGCGCGCCGTTGCACTGGTACTGGCACAAGTCGGGGCGGTTGGAAACCGTTACCTTACCAAAGGTTGCCTCGTAGCCGGCAGCCACAAAGGCCTGCTCCATTTTTTCTGTAATTAAATCAAGAATTTTCTTCATTCTTCTTTCTCCTTATCCCGGAAAATCACTGCTTCCGCTGGGACATCCAGTACAGGTATTCGTCATAAGTGCCGTAACGGTCAATGATGGTACCATCGGGCTGGAAGGCAATGACACGGTTACAGGTAGATGTCAGCATTTCGTGGTCGTGAGATGCCAGCAGCACTACGCCCTGGAAAGCTTCCAGACCCTTATTGACCGCCTGAATGGACTCCATATCCAGGTGGTTGGTGGGCTGGTCCAGCAGCACCACGTTAGCGCCGGAGAGCATCATCTTAGATAACATACAACGGACCTTCTCACCACCGGAGAGAACATTTACCTGCTTAAATACATCTTCGTTGCTAAAGAGCATCCGACCCAGGAAGCCACGCAGATACACATCGTCCTTCTTGACGGAATACTGACGCAGCCAATCCACCAGCTCCATGCTGTTGCCGTCAAAATACTCGGAGTTATCCTTGGGCAAGTAGCTGCGGATGGTGGAAACACCCCACTTAACGCTGCCCTCGTCAGGCTGAAGCTCACCCATCAGAATCTGGAACAGAGCAGTCTGCGCCAGCTCGTTTTCACCAACAAAGGCAATCTTATCATTCTTGCCCACGGAGAAATAGACCTTATCCAGCAGCTTTACGCCGTCAACGGTTACAGATACATCGTTAACCGTCAAAATATCCTTACCCAGCTCACGCTCCGGCATAAAGCCCACGAAGGGATAGCGTCGGGTGGAGCAAGGCATTTCCTCAACTGTCAGCTTGTCCAGCAGCTTCCG
>JAZOVI010000003.1:0-6237 GCA_045658625.1 Faecousia sp. | reverse complement strand
AGCCCCCTGTTTTGTAGGACCCGAACACCCCTGGGCTTTGTTATGTTTAAGATTTCCAGTAGTAGACGCGGCATTCGTAGGGCTGCAGCATATTTTCCTGGGCGGGGTAGTTGGTAAGAATCAGCCGGGAGCCCATCAGGTCGAAGCCTTTGGGAAGCTTAAATTTGGCGGGCTTATCGCTGAAGGAGCAAACAACCAGCAGCTTTTGACCGGGCATCCGGCGGCTGTAGGTGTAGACCTTACTACTCCGGGGGAAATGCTCCTGATAGCTGCCGTAGCGAACCACAGGCAGCTTTTTCCGCAGGCGGATAGCCTTTTTGTAGAAATTCAGGATGGAGCTGGGGTCATTTTCCTGCTGAGCCACGTTAATCTTCTTATAATTGGGATTGACGTAGAACCAGGGGGTGCCGGTGGTAAAGCCGGCATTTTCCGAAGCATCCCACTGCACCGGTGTCCGAGCGGAGTCCCGGGAGGAGCGCCACATCTTTTTCAGCCGCTTTTCGGGAGATTTTTTCAGGTTGGTGTGAGCGTACTGGTAGCGGGTCTGGACATCCTCGTACATTTCCGGGTCTTCCGGCTTCCAGTTGAGCATACCGATTTCCTGACCCTGGTAAATAAAGGGTGTGCCCTGCTGAAACAGATAGCTGGCTGCCAGGGTCTTGCCGCTCTGCTTCCAGAATTTCTCACTGCCGTACCGGGAGATGATCCGGGGATGGTCGTGATTTTCTATGTAGAGCATATTCCATGCTTTGCCGTAAAGCTTTTTCTGCCAATCGGAGAAGGCCTTCTTCATTTTCCGCAGGGAGAAGCGGGTGGGCAGGTAGTCGGTAAACAGACTGTCAGCGCACTGGCACTGGAACTGAATCATCATATCAATCTGACCCGCATCCTCGTCGATATAGTCAAGCGCCTGTTTGGGCCATACCATAGGGGCTTCTGCCAAGGTGAAGCAATCGTAATGGTCGAAAACATCCCGCTTGAACTCTTCTAAGTACTCGTGGATATGGGGGCCATGGTTATAATGGCGCATACCCTTGTAAATGGGGAAAAGGCGGTCGTCAGGCAGGCCTTCCTTTTTGGAAATGTAAGTAATCACATCTTCCCGGAAGCCGTCTACGCCCATATCCAGCCAGAACCGCAGGATGTTCTTTACTTCCTCACGGACCAGGGGATTGTCCATATTCAAATCGGGCTGCTTTACAGCAAACAGGTGCAGGTAATACTCACCGCGGACTTCGTCCCAGGTCCAGGCTTTGCCCTCAAAATTGGAGTCCCAGTTGTTGGGGAGCTTGCCGTCAGGGCCGGCGGGCCGCCAAATGTAGAAATCGGTGTAGGGCTCAATGCGCTCACGGCTCTTTTGGAACCATTCGTGCTCGTCGCTGGTGTGATTGACTACCAAGTCCATAATCAGCTTCATACCACGCTGGTGGCAGCCGTCCAGCACTTTCCGGAAGGCTTCCATACCGCCAAACTCCGGTGCGATGTCTAAGTAGTCAGCAATGTCGTAGCCGCAGTCTGCGCCGGGAGAGGGGTAGATGGGGGAGAACCAAATGCCGTCGCAGCCCAAGGACTTGATATAGTCCAGCTTGTCCAGCACGCCCCATAAATCGCCCATACCGTCGCCGTCGCCGTCTTTGAAGCTTCTGGGCCAGATTTGGTAAAAGACCATATCTTTATACCAACGTTTTTTGTCCATTACAATCCCTCCAAAAAGGTTATTTTTGTTAGTATAACATACTTTTGGGGTTTCGTCATCAGGAAATATCATTGACAGGGGAGAAATTTACAGATAAAATAAGGAAAGTACGATATTTTTATGTAGGTTTTTGTTTCTGGAGAACATTTCTGAAGAAATTTACGGAAAATATGTGGAAAAACAGGAGTAAACGATAGGATGATTGAATATAAAAACGGCGTATTCGGGCTCCACGGGGAAGGCTTTTCCTGCCTGTTGCGGGTAAATGCCTACGGCTTACTCGAGCAGCTCCATTTTGGGCGCCCGGTGCGCACCGAGGACGCAGAGGCCTTTATCTGCCATCCCGGATTGGGTTGGGGAGAATCGGTGCTTCTGAAAGATGGGGATACGGAAAGCTGCCCCGATGCGATGCCCCTTGCCTGGAGCGGTTCAGGCCGGGGCGATTACCGGGAAAGTCCTTTGGAATTGGGTGGCGTTTCCACCGATTTCCGCTATGACAGCCACGAGATCCTCGATGGTATCGCGGAAATGGAATCTACATTACCCCAGGCAAAGGGCGATGGAGAGACCCTGAAAATTAAAATGGCGCAACCCGGTGGGGAGCTTTACTTGTATTTCAGTATCTTTGGCGGTGTACTGACCCGTCGTGTTGTGCTGAAAAATACCGGGGAGCAGGCGCGCCAAATAACCAAAATTATGAGCAGTCTCCTGGATCTGCCGGGAGATTATGAGATGACCACCTTTGACGGTGGCTGGATTGCGGAAATGCGGAAGCATACCGTGCCTGTGCTGCAAAACCGGGTGGTAAATGAAAGTACGACCGGTTTTTCTTCTCATCGGCATAACCCCGGTTTCCTGCTGAGCGCCCCCGGCGCTACGGAGGAAAGCGGAATTGTCTATGGCTTTAATCTGGTGTACACCGGCAACCACTACAGCGCTGCCCAGCAATCGCTTCAGGGCTTTACAAGAGTGTTGCAGGGCATTTCTCCTACGGAGTTTGTAAAAACACTCCAGCCGGGAGAGGCTTTTGAGACTCCTGAGGCGGTAATGGTATTCTCTGATAACGGCTTTGGCGGTATGAGCGAAAAGATGCACCGCTTTGTGAACACCTGCATTGTGCCAAAGGCTTGGCAATATAAAGCCCGCCCGGTGCTGTTTAACAACTGGGAAGGCTGTATGTTCGACTTTAACCACCGGAGACTTGTGAACTTGGCAAAGGAAGCCAAGGAGCTGGGCTGTGAGCTGTTTGTTTTGGATGACGGCTGGTTTGGTAAGCGAAATGACGACAAGGCGGGCTTAGGCGATTACGATGTGAACAAGCAGAAGCTGCCCTATGGCCTTTCCGGTCTTGCCAAGAAAATCAACAGCTTGGGAATGGAATTTGGTTTGTGGTTTGAGCCGGAGGCGGTAAACCAGGATTCCGATCTTTACCGCGCCCACCCGGATTGGGCGCTGACAGACAGCTTTGAACCGCTGACCGGGCGCAATCAGCTTCTTTTGGATTTAACAAAACAAGAGGTGCGGGATTACATTGTGGAAAAAGTGGGCGGTACGCTGGACAGCGCCCCGATTACCTATGTAAAGTGGGATATGAACCGCCACAGCATTGCTCTCGGCGCAAAGGCTCACGATTACATTTTGGGTCTTTATGAGGTGCTGGACCGTATCTTCACGCCCCGGCCGGATGTGCTTTTAGAGAGCTGTTCCTCCGGCGGCAACCGCTTTGATTTGGGTATGCTGTGCTTTGGCCCGCAGGTTTGGGCTTCCGACGACACAGACCCCATTGAGCGGCTGACCATTCAGGGAAATCTCTCCTATCTCTATCCCCAGTCTACCATGGGCGCTCACGTCAGCGCTGCGCCCCACGCCCAGACCCTGCGGGTAACGCCCCTGTGTACCAGAGGAAATGTTTCTTTCTTCGGCTGCTTGGGCTACGAGCTGGATCTGAAGCATCTGCTAAAGCTGGAAAAAGAGCAGATCACCGCGCAGATTGCTTTTTATAAGCAGTACCGGGAAGCTTTCCAGTTCGGTACATTCCGTCGGCTCAAACAGGGTTGGCAGGTAACAAAAGGCAGTACCGCTTTGGCGGCCACTTTCCGAAAGGTGGTGCCGGCAGCGCCGGGCTATGAAACTTTGGCACTCCGGGATTTGGAGGAGGATAAGGTTTATACCTTCTCCACTTTTGCCCAAAAGCTGCGGATCGGGCAGTTCGGAAGCCTCATTAAGCACGTTGCCCCTGTGGATTTAGACCCCAACGGAATGGTTCTGCGGACGGCAGACCGGCTGATTACCATGCCGGACGGCAACCAAAAGCTGGTTTCTTCCGGCGCGGCGCTAATGGCAGGTGTTCGGCTGCTGCCCCTGTTCCGGGGTACGGGCTACGACCAAAATCAGCGCACCCTGACCGATTTCGGTTCGGATTTATATATTATTGAGGAGGAGAAAGAAATTGAAAACTCTTGACGATCGCAACCGCACTTATTTTGGCTTAGGTACTATCGGCCGAGATATGTTCTATTCCTTTGAGGCAAACACCCTGCTGTACTTCCTGTCGGACGTACTGAGCCTGGATGTATGGGTCTTTGCAGCGGCCAGTATGATTCTCTCTGTTATGCGTATTTTCGACGCATTCAATGACCCCATCACCGGCCTGGTCATTGATAACATCCGTTCCCCTTGGGGTAAGTTTAAGCCCGCTATTTTGGTAGGCGGTCTGCTCAGCGCCTTCTTCTCGGTGCTGCTGTTCGCCGGCATCGGTGATGGCTGGACCTTTGTTGTCATTTTCGGCGCGGCTTATCTTCTGTGGGACATTTCCTACGGCGTTAACGACATTGGCTACTGGACACTGCTGCCGGTTCTGTCTTCCGATCAGAAGCAGAGAGAAAAGACCGGCGCGTTTGCCCGTATTTGCGCCAATATCGGTATGTACATCGTGATGGTTGCCTGGAAGCCTGTTACCAGCGCTCTGGGCGATACCCCGGAAGTTTGGTTCTGGTGCGCAGTGGTGATCGCTGTGATTTATATGTTGGGTCTGCTGTTCCCCCTGCTGGGCATCAAGGAAAAGCGGGTTGCTCCCGAGAAGCAGGAGTCTACTACCGTTAAGCAGATGTTCCGTGCGCTCCTTAAGAATGATCAGCTGATGTGGACAACCCTGGCAATGGGTCTGTTTATGATTGGTTACTGCACCACCGTCAACTTTGCGGTTTACTATATGAAGTACCTCTTCGGCGACGAGGGTATGTATGTGGTGCTGGTGGCTGTGGTTGGCGTTTCTCAGCTGAGCACTTTGTCGGTTTATCCTAAGGTGGCTTCCAAGATGAATCGCAGACAGCTTTATACCTTGGGTACGGCGCTGGTGATTGCAGGCTATGCCATCTTCTTCTTTGCGGAAATTTCCCTGATCCTCATCGCCCTGGGCGCTGTGCTGGTATTCGTAGGCCAGGCATTTATCCAGACCCTGATGCTGATGTTCCTTGCCGATACCGTGGAATACGGTCAGTGGAAGCTGGGCAAGCGGAATGAGTCCATTACCTTCTCCATCCAGCCCCTCATTAACAAAATCGGCGGCGCGATTGCTACCGGCATTGTCAGCCTAACCCTTATCTTCTCCGGCATTAAGGTAGACGGCGGCACGGTAGATGCTATTGGCGCTGATGGCAAGCTGATTATTAAGGCAGCTATGTTTGTAATCCCTTTGATTATGATTGTGGTTGGTTATATCGTGTATTTGAAGAAGTATAAGATCAGCGAAGAGTTCTATAGCGAGATGCTCCGCGACCTGGAAGAGCGGGAAGAAAAATAAAAAAAGAATCCGGCAGAGGAAACTCTGCCGGATTATTGTGTTGTGGAGCATTTCTAAAGCCTCCCCTGTGTAAGGGGAGGTGGGGCGCGAACAGCGACCCGGAGGGGTTGTGATCTGTCGTTTATTGACAATCCCTCAGTCAAAAATCAAAGATTTTTGCCAGCTCCCTTTACACAAGGGAGCCTTTTTACAGGCGATAGGGGCTGATGTAGCGCTCCTGGCTGGCAGGGGCTGGCTTGGCGTACACGCCGGAGACAAGGCCCATCATTGCGTACAGCGAAATGATAGACGAGCCGCCATAGCTGATAAAGGGAAGGGTAAGACCGATAACCGGGAGAAGTCCCATACACATACCTACATTGATAATCACCTGGAAAATCAGCGCGGCGGCACAGCCGAAGCAGACCATTCTTCTTAGGTAATCCTGACTGCGTGTGCCTACCCAAAGAATCCGGGCGATGATGAGGAACAGTAGGGTCAGCACCAGCAGACAGCCGATAAAGCCCAATTCCTCGCCAATGGCGGAGAAAATAAAGTCCGTATGCTGGGCAAAGAGCGCGTCCGGGGTTTGGGTGCGGTTACCGTTAAAAAGACCTTGTCCCAAAAGACCGCCGCCGGTAAGGGAACGGATGGAACGGACGGTGTGATACCGGGGACCGAGACCGTTGGGGTCTAAGCTGGGGTCAAAAAGCACCTGAATACGGTAGCGCTGGTAATCACCCAGCAGCGACCAGAGGAT
>JAZOVI010000002.1:0-8997 GCA_045658625.1 Faecousia sp. | reverse complement strand
CCGATGGTGTTAAAGGTCAAGGTGGGACAGTTCTCATCGGTGTCAATAATTTTGCCGTAGGGTACAAGGCCCAGCTTAATCAGCGCCTGGAAGCCGTTGCAGATACCGCACATCAGGCCGTCCCGCTGCTCCAAAAGCTTTGTAACTTGTTCCCGGATAGCAGGATTGCGGAAGAAAGCGGTAATGAATTTGGCAGAACCGTCAGGCTCATCGCCGCCGGAGAAGCCGCCGGGGATGAAGATCATCTGGCTGTCTGCAATTTTAGCAGCTACCGTTTCCACACTGCGGGAAACGTCCTCCGCTGTCAGGTTGCGGATAACCACAATTTCCGCTTCGCCGCCGGCAGCCATCACCGCCCGGGCGGAATCGAATTCGCAGTTCGTGCCGGGGAATACAGGAATCAGCACCTTGGGCTTTGCTGCCTTTACCGCCGGAGCGATGCTGCACAGGCCATCGTGGGAGAACGCAGGAATTTCCCGGTTTGTTTCCACGGTCTTGGTGGGATAGACATCCTCCAAAGTGGCTGTATTCAAGGCGTACAATTCTTTGATGGTGGCCTCGTCGCCGTCAATGGAGATGACAGGTGCGGAGGTGGTCTGGCCGATCTTCATAGCGCAGTCGGTTTCCTCGGTCAGCTCTGCCACAATAAAGCCCCAGAAGCCGGGCTGATGCCACTGATCGTTAACAGCGCCGCAGGAAGCAAAGCCAATGTCGTTACCGAAGGACATTTTCATAACCGCTTCGGCAAGACCGTTTTCTACTGCCCGGGCAGCGCAAACCTTTCCGGCTTTATGGAGCTTATAGAAAGCTTCCCAAGCCGCCTTTTGGCTTTCCGGGGTGTTATCTGCGGGAGCAAACAGGTATACAGAATGACCTGCTGCCTTAAACTCGGAACTGAGCACATCGCCTGCATCCACAGGGGCAATGGCAAAGGAAATCAGGGTAGGGGGTACATCTTTTTGAAGGAATGTGCCGGACATAGAGTCCTTACCGCCGATAGCAGAAGCGCCGATTTCCAGCTGGGCATCCAGCGCGCCGAGCAGAGCCGCAAAGGGCTTGCCCCAGCGGTCAGGCTCGGTTTTCAGCCGCTCAAAGAATTCCTGGAGGGTCAGGTAAACTTTCTTATAATCACCGCCGGCTGCCACGATCTTGGCAACAGAGCTGTAAATCGCAGCACGAGCGCCGGTGTAGGGATCAACGGACAGACAGTCAGGATCACAGCCCCATGCAAAGAGGCTGCCCTGCTGGGTTTCCTCTCCGGGCAGTACAGGCAGACGGGCTGCCATCGCCTGGGCGGGCGTTGCCTGGTTCTTGCCGCCGAAGGGCATAAGCAAGCTGCCTGCGCCAATGGTGGCGTCAAACCGCTCCACAAGGCCTCGCTGATCGGCGGTTTTGAGGCTGCCAGCCATCTCTCGCAGAGAGATAAACAGCGGACGGCTCAGCGCAGACAGATCTTTTTCCCCTACCTGCACATCTGCGTGCTTGATTGCGCCGTTGGTGTTGAGGAATGCCCGGGAAAGGTTGGCAATTTCTTTTCCCTTCCAGGTCATAACCATCCGGGCTTCTTCTGTAACCACAGCCACCCGGTAGGCTTCCAGGTTTTCTTTTTCCGCAGCGGCAATGAAGGCGTCTGCGTCTTCGGGGGCGACCACCACTGCCATACGTTCCTGAGATTCGGAGATGGCAAGCTCTGTGCCGTCCAAACCTTCATATTCCTTGCGCACGGCATCCAGGTCGACCCGCAGACCGTCGGCCAGTTCGCCGATGGCAACGGAAACGCCACCTGCGCCAAAGTCGTTACAACGCTTAATCAGCCGGGTAACCTCAGGGTTGCGGAACAGCCGCTGAATCTTCCGTTCCTCGGGGGCATTGCCCTTTTGGACTTCAGAAGCCATGGTTACCAGAGATTTCATATCGTGGCTCTTAGAAGAGCCGGTAGCACCACCAATACCGTCCCGACCGGTTCGGCCGCCCAACAGCACGATCACATCGCCGGTTGCCGGACACTCTCTGCGAACGTTTTTGGCAGGGGCTGCTGCCACCACTGCGCCACATTCCAGGCGCTTTGCAATATAGCCCTCGTGGTACAGCTCTGCCACGTGGCCGGTAGCAAGACCGATCTGATTGCCGTAGGAGGAATAGCCTGCGGCGGCTGTTTGGCACAGCTTCCGCTGGGGCAGCTTGCCGGGCAGCGTTTCCGCCAGAGGTTTCCGGGGGTCGCCTGCGCCGGTAACCCGCATTGCCTGATGGACATAAGCCCGTCCACTCAGGGGATCACGGATACAGCCGCCAATACAGGTAGCCGCACCACCGAAAGGCTCAATTTCCGTGGGGTGGTTGTGGGTTTCGTTTTTGAACATCAAAAGCCAGTCCTGCTCCTCGCCGTTTACGGTGGCGGTTACGTGGATAGAACAGGCGTTAATTTCTTCACTTTCGTCCAGTTCCGGCAGCATTCCCCGCTTTTTCAGGGTTTTTGCGCCGATGGTGGCAATGTCCATCAGGGTCTGGGGACGGGCGGCTGCCTTCTCTTCCCCGTAGACCTCCACCCGGGCATTCAAGTACCGCAGGTAGGCTTCTGCCACCACAGGATCGTGAATTTGGATATTTTCCAAATGGGTGGAGAATGTTGTGTGCCGGCAATGGTCGGACCAGTAAGTATCTACTACCCGGATCTCTGTGATGGTGGGATCCCGCTTTTCTTCCGTAACAAAATAATTCTGCAGGAATTTGAGATCGTCCAGATCCATTGCAAGACCCAGCTTGCTCAGCAGAGCGGAAAGGCCTGCTTCATCCAATTGGGTAAAGCCCTCCACCGTTGCCACGGTCTGGGGCGCGTCATATTGGGCAGCCAAAGTCTCCGGCTTTTCCAGAGATGCCTCCCGGCTTTCCACCGCATTGATCACGTGCTTTTTGATAGAGGCAATATTTTCTTCCGTCAGCTCACCGGTCAGCACATAGACCTTAGCGGTACGGATGGTGGGGCGATTGCCCTGGGAGATGATCTGAATACATTGGGCGGCAGAGTCTGCCCGCTGGTCATACTGACCCGGCAGGGGCTCTACAGCAAATACTACTTGTCCCTGCGGGGCATCATAGCTGACATCATCTACCTGGGGTTCGGAAAAAACGGTATTTACCGCATACTGGAAAAGACTTTCCTCAATATTTTCTACATCATACCGATTCAGCACGCGCACAGAGGTGAGTCCGTCAATCTGCAAAAACGCCCGGATTTCCCGCAAAAGGCCCTCTGCCTCGTGGGTCTGCCCGGCTTTCTTTTCTACATAAACCCGATATACCATAGCTTGCCTCCTCACTTTCCTGCTTTCAGCGCACGCTGACCGATATCGCTTCTGCGATACGCATTTTTGAACATTACGCCATCGGCAAGGCGATAGGCCTCCCGGATGGCTTCTTCCAGGGTATCCGCTACGGCGGTTGTGCCGGTTACCCGGCCGCCGGCGGTAACGAGTGCGCCATCTTTGATTGCCGCACCGGCTACATAAGTGTGTTTTTCTGCTTCCTCTGTAAAGGTAATGGGATAGCCCTTTTCGTAGGCTTCCGGGTAGCCTGCGGAAGCGGTGATGACACAGCAGGCGTGTTTCTCAGCAAAACGCACCTCTGTTTGCTCCAGAGTGCCGTTGGTAGTTGCCTGCATTACGGTCAGCAAATCGCTTTCCAGCAGAGGCAGTACCACCTGGGTCTCCGGGTCGCCGAAACGGCAGTTGTACTCAATGACTTTAGGCCCATTGGGGGTCAGCATCAGTCCAAAGTACAGGCAGCCCTTGAAGGTTCTGCCTTCTTTATTCATCGCGTTGATGGTGGGGAGGAAAATCTTCTCCATACATTCTTGCGCGATTTCTTCTGTATAGTAGGGATTGGGAGCGATTGTACCCATACCGCCGGTATTAAGACCCGTATCGTTATCTCCTGCCCGCTTATGATCCATAGAAGAAACCATAGGCTTTACGGTTTTTCCGTCCGTAAAGGCAAGAACGGAAACCTCGGGACCGGTGAGAAATTCTTCAATCACAACGGTAGCGCCGGAAGCGCCGAATTTGGCATTTGCCATCATATCCGTTACGGCTTCCATTGCTTCCTCACGGGTAGTGGCGATGATAACGCCTTTTCCCAATGCCAGACCGTCAGCCTTTACTACTGTGGGAATAGGACAGGTCTTTACATAGGCAAGGGCTGCATCCAGCTGGGTAAAAATTTCGTAAGCTGCGGTGGGAATGCCGTACTTTTTCATCAGGTCCTTGGAAAAAGCCTTGCTGCCCTCAATGATGGCGGCATTTTTCCGAGGTCCGAAGCAAGGGATGCCCTTTTCTTCCAGCGCATCCACTGCGCCTAAGACCAGGGGATCGTCCGGCGCAACAACGGCATAATCAATGCTGTTTGTTACCGCAAAGTCTACAATAGCGGGGATGTCCTTTGCGCCGATATTTACGCAGGTCGCATCCTTTTCCATACCACCGTTACCGGGGGCAGCAAAAATCTCTGTAATGCTGGGATTCTTTTTCAGGGCTTTGATGATGGCGTGTTCCCGTCCACCGCCGCCCACAACAAGAATTCTCATGGGACTGCCTCCTTTTTTGTGTATTAGTGATGGAACAGACGCATACCGGTAAAGGCCATAGCGATGCCCCGGCGGTTACATTCTTCAATTACCAGATCATCCCGGATAGAACCGCCGGGCTCGGCAATGTATTTTACACCGGAAGCGGCAGCCCGCTTGATATTATCGCTAAAGGGGAAGAAAGCATCAGAGCCAAGGGCAACATTCTGCCGGCTGGCCAGCCATTCCTTCTTGTCCTCTTCCGTCAGAGGCTGGGGCTGAGAGGTAAAGTAATTCTGCCAAATGCCGTCAGCGCAGACGTCTTCTTCGTTGCCGTTAATATAGCTGTCAATGACATTATCCCGGTTGGGTCTTCCCAAATCCTCCCGGAACGGGAGAGAAAGAGTCTTGGGATGCTGACGGAGGAACCAGGTATCCGCTTTGCTGCCTGCCAGGCGGGTGCAGTGGATACGGCTCTGCTGACCGGCGCCAACGCCGATAGCCTGACCGTCTACCGCATAGCAAACGGAGTTAGACTGGGTATATTTCAGGGTAATAAGGGCAACAATCAGGTCGATCTTTGCGCTTTCGGGAATATCCTTGTTGTCGGTAACGATATTTGTCAGCAGTTCCCGGTCAATCTTGAAGTTATTCCGACCCTGCTGGAAGGTGATGCCGTAGACCTGCTTGTTTTCTTCTGCCGCAGGTACATAGTTTTCGTCAATGGCAACCACATTGTAGCTACCCTTGCGCTTGGTTTTCAAAATCTCCAAAGCTTCCTCGGTGTAGCCGGGGGCAATGACACCGTCGGAAACCTCACGGGCAATGAGCTTTGCAGTCATTGCATCGCAAACATCGGAAAGAGCAACCCAATCGCCAAAGGAGCACATCCGGTCCGTACCACGGGCGCGGGCATAGGCGCAAGCCAGAGGATTTTCGTCCAAACCTTCTACATCGTCCACAAAGCAAGCCTTTTTCAAGTCTTCCGGCAGGGGCTGACCCACAGCGGCAGAGGTGGGGGAAACGTGCTTAAAGGAGGTGGCGCAAGCCATACCGGTAGCTTCCTTCAATTCTTTCACAAGCTGCCAGGAGTTCAGGGCGTCCATAAAGTTAATGTAACCGGGGCGACCGTTCAAAATGGTAATGGGCAGCTCGCTTCCGTCGTGCATATAGAGCTTTGCAGGCTTTTGGTTGGGGTTGCAGCCGTACTTCAGTTCAAATTCCTTCATTTTTATGCTCCTTAAATGTGCTTATTGAGGATCTTCTGTTCATAGCAGCCGGTGGCAAGGTCAGTATAGCGCACAAACAGAGAGATTTTATTGTCCGGGTTTAAGTTATTCCATAACATTTCGGTAAAGGCATCTATGTCATCCATCATTGCCACCCGTTCCGGTTCCCCCTGGAAGGTGGGGATCACAGGGTTGCCGTCGCAAACATAGGTGTGGAGGAAATGACCCAATCCGGCAATGGCCGGGTATTCCCAGAAGAAACGGGCGCAGGCAGAGCCTTCCGGATCGGCAGCTTTCAGGATGGACATTTTGTAGCTGCCGTTACCTGCCAGCAGGCCGGAAATGCGGGGTGTCCAGTTAGGACCGTCGTCCTCAAACATCCGGGTGCGGAGCGCTACTTCCCAGCTTTCGCCTCTTGCCAAATACTCCCAAATGGTATCTGTCTGGTCGCCGTTTGTTACAATCAGACCACAGCCTGCCTCCCGGACGGGATGATAAATAATCAAATGGGGGTCTTTCATTAAGCTGGGGTCATAGGCTTCTGTGCGGATGCCGTCCGGCTCGGATGCAAAAATGCGATTTCGGGAATTTACGCTGCGGCCCATAATAAAATAGGCGGAGACGGACTTTGTTCCGTCGGGGGTAACGCCCAGTACGATGCCACGACCGGGATATGTATTTCCTGCCAGCTTCTCGTTAAGAGCGCCGATTTCGTAAATATTCATAGGTATTTCCTTTCTTAGGATATAATCTGTCTACTGATTTCTTCAGCTGCCTGGGGAAGCAAAATCCATTCTGCCCGCTCCATTACCCGTTTTTGCAGGATCTCCGGGGTATCTCCCGGCAAAACCTCTACGGCTTTTTGGGCGATGATCTCGCCACCGTCTACGATCTCATTGACAAAATGGACGGTAGCGCCGGTGAGCTTGACACCCCGTTCCAGCGCAGCTTCATGGACGCGGAGACCGTAAAAGCCTTCTCCGCCGAAAGCGGGCAAGAGGGAGGGGTGGATGTTGAGAATCCGTTTGGGATATGCCCGGATAAAATCCTCGGTTACGATAGCGAGAAATCCGGCAAAGATGATAAGGTCGATCTTGTATTCCCGGAAAAGACGGTGGGCTTCCTGCTCAAAGGCTGCCTGTCCCATAGCTTTTTTGTTGATTCCATAGGCGGAGATGCCAGCCTTTCGCGCCCGTTCCAGGGCGTAGGCATCGGGAATATTAGAGATCACCAAAGAAATCCGGCCGCTGCAGAGAACGCCGCTGTTTTGGGCGTCGATCAGCGCCTGTAGATTTGTACCGCCGCCGGAGACCATAACGGCGATGTTGGCCTTACCCATAGCGTTCACCCTTTCAGATAATGGTGATTTTTTCGTCGGAGGCAACAATCTTGCCAATCACATAGGCATCCTCTCCGAAGCTGCGGAGAATTTCCAGCGCCTTCTCCTGCTGAGCGGCAGGTACGACGATGCTCATACCAACGCCCATATTGAAGGTGTTATACATATCCCGCTGGGAGATATTGCCGGTTTTTGCAATCAAATCGAAAATAGGCAGAACCCGGACAGCGCTGCGGTCAATCACTGCGCCCAGTCCATCAGGAATACTGCGGGGAATGTTCTCATAGAAGCCACCACCGGTAATGTGGGAAATTCCCTTCACATCTACCTGCTCCAGCAGCGCCAGTACAGGCTTTACATAGATCCGGGTGGGGGTCAGCAGAGTTTCACCCAGGCTCTTACCGCCCAAAGCTTCTACCGGGGCGTGCAGGTCGGCATTTTCAATGTCGAATACTTTTCGTACCAAAGAAAAACCGTTGGAATGGACACCGGAGGAAGGAAGAGCGATGACCACATCGCCGGCTTCCATTTTTTTATTGTCGATAATCTTTTTCTTATCCACGATGCCGGTGCAGTAACCCGCCAAATCGTAATCCTCTACAGGCATCATACCCGGATGCTCTGCGGTTTCACCGCCAATCAGGGCGCAGCCGGATTGGACACAGCCCTCTGCCACGCCACCAACGATGGCGGCGATCTTCTCGGGATAATTCTTGCCACAGGCGATATAATCCAGGAAAAACAGAGGCTTTGCGCCACAGCAGATAATATCGTTTGCGCACATTGCCACCGCGTCAATGCCGATGGTGTCGTGCTTGTCCATCAAAATGGCAAGCTTTACCTTCGTGCCGCAGCCGTCTGTGCCGGAGACCAGCACAGGCTCGGAAATGCCCGTCAGGTCAAGGCCGAAGCAGCCGCCAAAACCGCCTACATCGTCAAGACAGCCTGCATTTTTGGTGCGGGCAATATGTTTTTTCATCAGTTCTACAGATTTATATCCGGCGGTAATGTCTACACCCGCCGCTGCATAGCTTTCCGAATAGCTCTTCTCTGTCATATCAAAACTCCTTATTTTAGCCTTTTCCGTTCCAGCAATAGGTGCAAAGCTTGCATTTATCAATGCCGATTGCACCTACTACGCCTTCCACCGTCTGGAAGCCTAAAGAGGCAAATTTCATTTTGTCGCAAATGGCCTGACGCATCTTCTTGCCGCGCTCGGTGTTGCCATCTGCATATTCTTCAATGTGCTTGAAGCCCTCTTCCCCTTCCAGCTCCAGAATGGTCCGGCGGGAAATCAGATCCATATCGCCGGTGGAGCGAGAGAAATTCAGGTACTTGCAGCCATACATAATTGGCGGGCAGGCGGAGCGCATATGCACTTCTTTTGCGCCGTTTTCATAGAGGAAGTCCACCGTCTCCTGAAGCTGGGTGCCACGGACAATGGAATCATCCACAAACAAAAGCCGCTTGCCTGCAATCAGTTCGTGAACAGGGATTTGCTTCATTTTTGCGATTTTTGCCCGATCTACCTGCCGGGCAGGGGTAAAGCTTCTTGCCCAGGTGGGGGTGTACTTAATAAACGCCCGGGCGAAGGGTCTGCCGGTACGGTTGGCATAACCGATGGCGTGGGGTGTTCCGGAATCGGGCACACCACCCACATAATCCAGCTCCATAGTCCGGCCTTGCTGCATATCCCGCTCGGCAATGGCTGCGCCATTGCGGTAACGCATAGCTTCCACATTGATACCCTCATAAGTGGAGGTGGGATATCCGTAATAACTCCAAAGGAAAGCGCAAACCTTCATTTCTTCACCGGGGGCGACCAACTGGGTCATTCCGTCGGGGGTCAGCTCCACAACCTCGCCGGGTCC
>JAZOVI010000001.1:0-13513 GCA_045658625.1 Faecousia sp. | reverse complement strand
CTTATTGATGGTTACGGCCACCCGGTTGGGGGTGTTGGTTACCTGGGTAACGGTGTTGACAATGAGACCGTTGTCCTTGTTACCATCATTGGAGGTTACTACATACAGACCGTAGCCAATGTTAAACAGGGCACTCAGGTCGTTTTTGTTGGCGGTGGCATCCTGGCGGGCAAGGTATTCCCGGCACAGCTCGTCGCTCATCTTTTCGATCTGCTGGCGGCTCTCTTCGCTGAGAGCAGAGAGGATACGGACGGTGGTGTCGGTGTAGCAGATGTTCTTGGAATTTTCCAGCATTTTCCGCATTACCTTGGCGGCAAGAGGCGCCCAAGAGCCGTTCTCCATCAGGGCGACGGTGCGGTTTTGGAAGTTCCGCTCGGTCAGGTGGAGGATATAATCCCGCATAAAGGGGAATACATCGGCGTTATAAGTGGTAGTTGCCAGAACCAGCTTGTTGTACTTGAAAGCGTCCGCCACAGCCTGGGGCAGATCGCAACGGGCAAGATCGTGGACGATGACCTTGGGGCAGCCCTTTTCGGTCAGCTTTTCAGCCAGCAGCTCCACAGCGGCCTTGGTGTTGCCGTAGACGGAGGGGTAGGCAAGGACGCTGCCCTCGGCCTCTGCTTCATAAGAGGACCAAAGGTCAAACAGCATCAGGTAATGGCCTAAATTCTCCGTCAGAACCGGTCCGTGGAGGGGGTAGATGGCGGAAATCTCCAAAGTGGAAGCCTTTTTCAGCAGCGCCTGCACCTGGGGGCCGTACTTGCCCACAATACCGATGTAGTAACGACGGGCTTCGTCATCCCAAGGCTCTTCCCGGTCCAATGCGCCGAACTTGCCGAAGCCGTCAGCGGAGAACAGGACCTTGCTGTAAAGATCGTATGTTACAATAACCTCAGGCCAGTGAACCATAGGCGCAGCCACAAAGGTCAGGGTGTGCTTGCCAAGGGGCAGAACGTCGCCCTCGGCTACCACGATCCGGCGGTCTTCGTAGTCTGTGCCAAAGAAATTCTTCATCATAGCAAAAGCTTTGGAAGAAGAAACAACAGTTGCCTCGGGATAGACTTTCAGGAAATTGGCGATATTGGCGGAGTGGTCCGGCTCCATATGCTGGATCACCAGATAATCCGGCTGACGGTCGCCCAGGATGCCACGGATATTATCCAGCCACTGGTGGGTGAAATTCTTGTCTACCGTGTCCATAACGGCGACCTTTTCGTCAACGATCACATAGGAATTATAGCTCATTCCATTGGGAACAACGTACTGACCCTCGAACAGGTCTACCTGGTGGTCGTTGACGCCTACATAGTGAAAATCTTCAACATGTTTCATATAAAATCCCCTTTCGTTTTTCGTGAAATTAGTATACCACAAATAAAGGAAAAAGGGAAGCATTATTTTTGTAAATTTACAAAATTATACAGGGATTTTACTTGCGCCTCTTGGGAAAAAGTGGTATAATTTTCAAAAAGCGCTGATAAAGGGGGGGCGGTATGGAATTGCATCATAAAGCCCGGCAGGGTGGCAGACTTTCTGCAATCTTGCGGGAGGAAATGGGGATGTCCCTGAGCCTTATGAATAAGCTCAAATGGGAAGAACGGCTGCTGGTAAACGGCGTTCCCTGCCATACGGATTACCTTGTAAAACCCGGAGATGTTGTTACAGCAAAGCTTCCCGATCCGACCCCGGAATATCCGGCAGAGGATGGACCGCTGACGATCCTTTATGAGGATGACCACTTTTTGGCGGTGGACAAGCCGGCGGGGATGCTGATTCACCCCTCCCGGGCTTGCTTTACGGGAACACTTGCCAATTTCGTGCTGGGGTATTATAAGAAAACAGGACAAAATTGCGCTTTTCATCCCATCACCCGGCTGGATCGGGATACCTTTGGGGTGGTGTTACTGGCGAAAAATTCCCATATCCACGCCCGGATGATGGAAATGCTCCGGGAAGGCGGTCTTAGAAAGACATATTATGCCCTTGTATGGGGCAAACCGGATGAAGAGGGTGTTATTGATGCCCCCATTGCCCGCCGGGAGGCACCCAGCCTTCTTCGGTATGTGGACGAAAGTGGAAAGTCCTGCCTGACCACTTACAGACGACTGGAAAGTTGGGGAAACTACAGTTTGTTGGAACTGCACCCCATTACCGGCCGCACCCACCAGCTTCGGGTTCATTGCGCCCACATTGGACATCCTATTTTGGGTGATCCTCAATATGGCAGTGAGGAATCCTTGACGTTGTCCGCGGAAATGGAGATTACTACTCAGGCGCTGTGCGCCGGAAAGCTGGAAATTACCCATCCCATTACCAAACAGGAAATTTCCTTGAATACATCTCTAAAGCTGTGCTATAATGAATAAAAACTGCGAAAAAGAAGGCGTAAACTGTGAAAAAAATGCTTTTTATCCTTAACCCCAATGCGGGGCAGAGGAAAGCAAATAAGTACCTGGCGGATATTTTGGCAATTTTCAATCGGGCGGATTATGAGACCTGTGTGTTCGTAACCTCCGGGCAAGGGCAAGCAAAGGAAATTGCCAAAGCTCGCGCAAAGGATGTGGATTTGATTGTCTGCTGCGGCGGCGACGGCACATATAACGAGACTATGACAGGTTTGCTGCAAAGCGGCGCGGATATTCCCATCGGCTACATTCCTGCCGGCTCTACCAACGATTTTGCCAGCAGTTTGGGTCTGCCGACCAATCCTTTGGCGGCTGCCAAAATGATTGCGGGCGGCGTGGTACAGCGCTACGATGTGGGCTCTTTCGGCGGGCGACATTTTGCCTATGTGGCATCTTTTGGTGCATTTACCCGCACCAGCTATGCTACGCCCCAAAGCATTAAGAACTCGCTGGGGCATATGGCCTATCTTTTGGAGGGCATTCAGGAGCTTTCCCAAATCAAAACTCACCACCTGCGGATTGAAACCGGGGAAGAGGTCATTGAGGATGATTTCCTTTTCGGCGCAATCTGCAATTCCACAAGCTTGGGTGGCATTTTGAAGCTGGATTCCAGCGTGGTGGATATGCAGGACGGAAAATTTGAGCTGCTTCTGGTACGAGCGCCCAAGGATATTATGGAGCTGACAGCCTGTTTGCAGGCGGTACAGACGAAAAAGTATAACTGTAAAATGATGACATTTGTAAATACCGGAAATCTTCGTATTTTTGCCCCGGAGGATATGCCCTGGACCATCGACGGAGAAAAGGAAGAGGGACATGGTATGATCGAGGTGGAAAACCTGCAGAGGGCCATCGGTATTATGTGTCGGGGGAGAAGAAAATGATCCATACCACACTGTGCTATGTACTCCGGGGAGAGGATGTGCTGATGCTCCACCGGGTAAAAAAGAAAAAGGACATTAACAAGGATAAGTGGATCGGCATCGGCGGGAAATTCCTGCCGGGGGAGACGCCCGAAATGTGCCTTCTGCGGGAGGCGATGGAAGAAACGGGATTGACCCTGACTCAGTACCGCTACCGGGGCATTGTAACCTTTTTGACGGAAAACCCGGAAAATGACCAGTATATGCACCTGTTTACTGCGGATGGTTTTACCGGGGAGCTAAAAACTTGCGACGAAGGTAACCTGGAATGGGTCAGCCGGGACTTTATTGACAGTCTGCCCCAGTGGGAGGGAGATAAGATTTTTCTCCGTCTTTTGTGGGAGGATGCCCCCTGGTTTGAACTGACTCTCCAGTACGACGGAGATAGGCTGGTACAGGCGGTATTAAATGGAGAAAAAATGAGCCGGAAATGAGAATTCCGGCTCATTTTTTGTTGCAATTATAGAATAGAAAAGGTATAATAGGTCTAATGTTTTATTATGGGAGGGAAATGCGATGATATTTGGAAAGCATATTAACCGATATTATCTGCGCTATGCCCCGATGCTGCTGCTTGGACTCATAGCTCTGGCGGCTGTGGATTATCTGCAACTGGAAATTCCGGCGCTGTACGGTATGCTCATCAACGGCATGAACGAAGGCTTTGTGATGATCGATGGCGCGCAGCACATATTTGATATGAATTTTGTGCTGGATATTATCTGTATGCCTATGGTGCGGGTAATTGTGTTCATTATCATCGGTCGTTTTTTGTGGCGTGTCTGCTTCTTCGGCAGCGCGGTAAAGCTGGAGGAGGATCTGCGTAACCGGATGTTCCGCCACGCCCAGGAGCTGAGCCGGGAGTATTACCAGGTTAATAAGGTCGGCGACCTTATGAGCTATTTTACAAACGATTTAGATACGGTGCAGGAGTGCTTCGGCTGGGGCGTTATGATGTTCTTTGACGCGGTGATGCTGGGCATTATGGCGCTGAGCAATATGTGGGTGATGAATCCCATTCTTACACTGCTGTCTTTGATCCCTATGGGCTTTTTGCTGGCTTCTGCCACGATTGTCGGCAGACGGCTTGCGAAAAAGTGGGATGCCCGCCAGGAGGCTTATTCCCGTCTTTCCGATTTCTCTCAGGAGAGCTTCTCCGGTATTGCGGTCATCAAGGCTTTCGTAAAGGAAGCGAAGGAACTGTGGGCCTTTAAGAAGCTTAATGTAGAAAACGAAGAGGCCAATATGGCCCATACTAAGGCATCCGTTTTGTTCCGCGTGATGGTTATGCTCTTTGTGGAGAGCGTTATTTGCATCATTTTAGGCTACGGTGGTTACCTGGTATATGAGGATGTTCTCAATCCCGGTCAGCTTTTGGAGTTTATCGGTTATTTTAACAGTGTCATTTGGCCCATTATGGCGGTTTCTGAGCTGATTGATATGTCCAGCCGTGGCAAGGCATCTCTCGCCCGTGTCAGCGAGCTGCTGGACGCAGAGGTCAATGTAAAAGATCGGGAGAATGTCCACGACCTTACCAATGCCCAGGGCCGCATCGAAATGCGCAACCTGACCTTCCGTTATCCCGATGGCGAATTTAATGCCCTGGAGGACATCTCCTTTACCATTGAACCCGGTGAAAATATCGGTCTTGTAGGCAAGACCGGCTCCGGTAAGACTACCCTGGTGGATCTCATTCTGCGTACCTATAATGTAGGAGACGGTATGCTCTTTATCGACGGGCAGGATGTTAATGACCTGACTATCCGATCTGTCCGTGAGGCTTGCGCCTATGTGCCCCAGGATAATTTCCTGTTCTCCGATACCATTGAGCATAATATCGCCTTCGGTGTCAGCGCCGGTGGTATGGATGCAGTCAAAAATGCCGCCCGTATGGCCGATGTCCACAGCAATATCAAGGAATTCTCTCAGGGCTACGGTACGATCCTCGGTGAGCGAGGTGTTACCGTTTCCGGTGGTCAGAAGCAGCGTATCTCTATTGCCCGGGCGCTGATGAAAAATGCGCCTATCTTGATTTTGGATGACTCTGTTTCTGCGGTAGATACGAAAACCGAACGGACGATTCTTGAAAATCTTCGCAATACCCGGGCAGGCAAGACTACCATCCTGATTGCCCACCGCATCTCTACCATAGAAACGATGGACAAGGTGCTGTTTATCGATGACGGTCGCCTGGCTGCTTTCGGCAAGCACGCAGAGCTTTATGCCGCCTGTCCTGCCTATCAAAAAATGGTAGACCTCCAAAAGCTGGAAGAGGAAGGAGGCGGCCACAATGCTTGATTTTATCAGAGAGTACCTGCCTGTGGTGATTGTGGTGGCGCTGATTGGCGCTATTACGGTTGCTTTCCTGATTGCTTGGTTCGCCCTTAGAAAAAACAAAGACGAAGGCGATGACCGGGAGCGGAAGATATCCGATAAGGAACTGATCGGCCGGATGCTGCAATACGCAAAGCCCCACTGGAAGAGCTTTGTGATTGTGCTGTTCGTAATGATTTTCTCTGTGGTCTATGATGTGATTTCTCCACTGTTGCTCAGTAGTGTGCAGGACCTTATTAAGGAAGATTTTGAACTAAAGCAGCTGTATGTAATGGTAGGAATGTATATCTGCATTCTGCTCATCAGCGTGGTTTGCACCTATGCCCAGGCGATGATTTTGCAGAAAGTCGGTCAGAAGATTCTTTCCGATATCCGTTTGGATACCTTTACCCACATCGAAAAGCTGAGCCACGAGCAGCTGAACAATATCCCCGTAGGCAAGCTGGTAACCCGTGTTACCAATGACCCCAACCGCATTTCCTTTATGTTTACCAATATTTTGGTAACGCTGGTGAAAAACTGTATGGTGATCATCGGCGTGCTGGTGGCAATGTTTATGTTAAACTATGCGCTGACGCTGATGGTGTTGTGCTTTGTGCCCTTTGTGGTGCTGTTTGCTGTTCTGTTCCGGCAGTTCAGCCGCCGGGTTCACCGGAAAGTTACCAATGCAACTACCGACATTAACACCTATCTGTCCGAGAATCTGTCGGGTATGAAGATCACCCAGATCTTTAACCGGGAAGATATGAAGATGGAGGACTTTGTGAGCCGAAGCGCAAAGCTGAAGAAGGCAAAGCAGAACAGAATGTATGTGTTCGGCGTGTTCCGTCCCATGGTGTATATGCTGTTTGTTTCCAGCCAGATGTGCCTGTTCTACTTTGCTGCCAAGGGCTATATTCAGCAGACAGAGTTTATGGGTCAAATGATCACCAGCTTCACGGTTGTGGCTTTCTATGGCTACATTTCCCGGTTCTTTAACCCCATCCAAACCTTAGCAGAGCAGTTTGATATGCTGCAGCAGTCCTTTGCGGGCGCGGAAAAAATCTTCGCCATTTTGGATATGGAGCCGGAGGTCGTGGACGAGCCGGATGCCATCGAGCTGGAGGAAATCAAGGGCGAAATAGAGTTTAAGGACGTTTGGTTTGCCTATAAGCCCGACGAATGGGTGCTAAAGGGTGTTTCCTTCAAGATTGAGCCGAAGCAGACGGTAGCTTTTGTAGGCTCTACCGGCTCGGGTAAGACAACGATTCTTTCGCTGATTTGCCTCAATTACGACATTCAAAAAGGTCAAATCCTCATCGATGGTATTGATATCCGGAAAATCAAGATTTCCTCTCTGCGGCGGCATTTCGGTCAGATGCTTCAGGATGTGTTCCTGTTCTCCGGCACGATTCGCAGCAATATCCTTCTGCGGAAGGACGATGTAACAGACGAAGAGGTAATGGAGGCCTGCCGTTATGTGAACGCCGACGCCTTCATTAACAAACTGGAAAACGGCCTGGACGAAGTGGTCCGGGAGCGAGGCAATAACTTCTCTGCCGGTCAGCGACAGCTGCTGAGCTTTGCCCGTACCATTATCCACAAGCCTGCGGTAATGATCTTAGATGAAGCCACCGCCAATATCGACACCGAAACGGAAATTCTTATTCAGGACTCTCTGGAGAAGATGAAAAATATCGGCACAATGCTCATCGTTGCCCACCGTCTGTCTACCATCCAGCACGCGGATAACATTATCCTGCTGAGTAAGGGCGAGATTGTGGAGCAGGGCAATCATCAGCAACTGCTGGCACTCCACGGCAAGTATCATCATCTGTACACCTTGCAGTTCAACAAGGAACAACTGAAAAACGCATAAAAACGGACCGTTGCAAAGTTTTTTGCAACGGTCTTTTTTTATAGATTTAGATGTGGAAGCATTTCCGTAGGCTCTTATAATCGCCCAGAACAAGAATGGTGTCGGTGCTTTCAAAGCGGGTGTCCGGAGTGATGGTCAGCTGCAGTTTACCCTCCCGTTTCACACCCAGGATGTTAATACCGTATTTTTTACGGATGTCAATCTGACCGACGGTTTTGCCGTCCCAGCTTTCGGGAAGATCCACCTCAAAAATGGCGTGTTCTTCGTCAAGGGCGATATAGTCTAAAATGTGGTCGGAGCTGAAGCGGATGGCGACCCATTTTGCCAGTTCTTTTTCGGGGTAGACAACCTCGTCTGCGCCGTTACGGAGCAAGAATTTTGCCTGCCCGTCCTGCTCGGCTCGAGAGACGACCATTTTCGCACCCATATCCTTGAGCAGATAAGCCGTTTCCAGAGAAGCCTGGAAGTCGCCGGAGATGGTTACGATGCACACATCGAAATCAGGAATTCCCAGAGAGGCAAGGAAGGCGGGGTTGGTACTGTCGCCAATCTGACCGCTGGTTACATAGGGCATTGCCTCGTCCAGGCGGGCTTCGTCTTCTTCAATGGCCATTACCTGATGACCCAAAACATTTAGTTCTTTGGCAATATGCTTACCGAACCGGCCGAGACCGATGAGTAGAATAGATTTCATAGTGTTTCTCCTTTATCCAACGGTTAATTTATCCAAGGGGAGCTTGCCAATCTGCTTTTTGTCCGACAGGGTGGCATAAATCAAGGTAAGACCACCTACACGACCCAAATACATAAGCGCCATCAAAATGCATTTGGAGGCGACTCCCAGGCTGGGGGTAATCCCTAAAGTCAGGCCTACGGTAGCAACGGCAGAGGCAGTTTCAAACAAGCAGGTCAGCAGAGGAAGCCCCTCTATCGCACTGATGACCATAGCGGCGCTGACGCACAGACCGAGGTACATAGTCAACAAGGTGGCAGCGGTGGATACAACCTCCTGCCCAACCCGACGACCGAAGAACTGCACAGAATCCCGCTTGCGGAATACTGCCCAAGCGCAGCCTAAAAGGACAGCAAAAGTGGTGGTTTTCATACCGCCGGCGGTAGAGCCGGGAGAACCGCCCACCAGCATTAAAAGAATCATCAAAAACTGACCGGATTGGCTGATTTGAGTCAGGTCTACGGTGTTCATACCTGCGGTACGGGTAGTAACAGATTGAAACAGGGACGCCCAAATCCGTTCACCCAGCGGCAGGTCTGCAAATTCAAAGAAAAAGAACAAAAGGGCAGGTATCAGAGTCAGCACCCCGGAAACGGTTAAAATGACTTTGCTCTGCATCCGATAACGGCGAATACGGTGCTTGTGGGTGCGGATATCGTCCCAGGTTAAGAAGCCCAAACCGCCGATAATAATCAGCGCCATCAGGGAAACATTCAAAAGGGGATCTGTTAAATAGCTGGTCATAGAACTGTAGGGAGAGGCAGCACCCATTAAGTCAATACCGGCGTTACAGAAGGCGGAGATGGAGGTAAACACCGCCATCCAAATACCCTGTCCGAAGCCAAAATCCCGGATAAAGACGGGGGCGAGGGCTACTGCGCCCAGCAGCTCTACCAGCAGTGTGGTTTTGACTAAAAATGCGGTAAGACCGGCGATGCCGCCTAATTTTTGCGCAGCGACTGCTTCCTGCATATTGCTTCTTTGGGAAAGACCCAGCTTTTTGCCGGCAAGCATTGTAAAAGAAGCGGCAATGGTGATCACGCCTAAACCGCCTACCTGAATCAGCAGAAGGATGATGGCGTGTCCGAAGGGCGACCAGTAAGTGGCGGTATCCCGTACCACCAGACCGGTAACGCAGGTGGCGGTGGTAGAAGTAAAGAGAGCGTCCAAAAAGGGCGTAAATTCGTTTTTGGTGGAGGAAATAGGCAACATAAGCAGCAATGCGCCAATGAGTATCAGTCCGGCAAAGCCGAGAACCATAATTCTGGGGGCACTGATGGGTTTTCGCTTGGGAATAAACTTTGCCATGGAACGACCTGCCTTTTTGCGTATTTCCCTTATTTTACCACAATTTTGAAAAAAAATCTACTGTTTTCTGTAAAAGAAGAGGAAGCGGATTTCCGCTTCCTCTTTATGATGATTATTGAGAAATAAACTTCTTGATTGCGCCGGGGCCGGTGTAGAGCTGACCACCCGATACCAGAGTGGGTGCCTGATGGATGCCCAGTTTTGCGGCAAGCTCGGCAGCTTCCTCTGCCAGTACCTTTTCATAGGGGATGCCGGCTTCGTCCAGCATCTTAATGGCGATACGGCAGTTGGGGCAGGTGGCGGTGGTGAAAAGGAGTGTCTTTTCGCAATCGGCGCAGCCTTTTTCCTCTGCTACAGGGGCTTCGGGCTTTTTGGGGTTAGGCTCGGTGCTCTTGCTCATATCGTACTCTTTCCGTGCCTTATACTCCTGGGACTTACCGATATTCCAGTTCTGTACCGGGCGGTAGTAGCCGGTGATACGGCTATATACCTCGGAGGGGTGACCGCACTCGGGGCAAGTGAAATGCTCACCGGCGAGATAGCCGTGGTTCTTGCAGATGGAGTAGGTGGGGGACATAGTGTAGTAGGGCAGACGATAGTTTTCGGCAATCTTCCGTACCAGCGCGGCAGCAGACTCCCAAGAGGGGAGCTTTTCGCCCAGGAAGGCGTGGAAGACAGTACCGGAGGTGTACAGGGTCTGCAGGTTATCCTGAATGTCCAGGGCGGCGAAAATGTCCTCGGTGAAGCTGACGGGCAGGTGGCTGGAGTTGGTGTAGTAGGGGCAGCCGCTGTCCTCGGAAGCGGTGGTAATGTCGGGGTAGCGCTCCACGTCGTGCTTAGCAAGACGGTAGGAGGTGGACTCAGCGGGGGTGGCTTCCAGGTTGTACAGGTCGCCGTACTGCTCCTGATAGTCGGACAGGCGCTCACGCATGTGGTTTAGTACGTCCTGTGTGAACTTCTGGCACTTTTCGGTGGTCATATCAGCGCGGATCCACTTAGCATTCAAACCGCACTCGTTCATACCCACAAGACCGATGGTGGAGAAGTGGTTGTTGAAAGTGCCCAGGTAATGCTTGGTGTAGGGGTACAAACCGCTGTCGAGCAGCTTGGTGATAACACGGCGCTTGACATTTAAGCTGCGGGCAGAAACGTCCATAATGTGGTCCAGGCGCTTGTAGAAATCGGCCTCGTCCTCTGCCATATAGGCAATCCGGGGCATATTGATGGTAACAACGCCGATAGAGCCGGTGGACTCGCCGGAGCCGAAGAAACCGCCGGATTTTTTGCGCAGCTCACGCAAATCAAGACGCAGACGGCAGCACATGGAGCGAACATCAGAGGGCTCCATATCGGAGTTGATGTAGTTGGAGAAATAGGGAGTGCCGTACTTGGCGGTCATCTCAAACAGGAGCTTGTTGTTCTCTGTGGGAGACCAATCGAAATCACGGGTGATGGAGTAGGTGGGGATGGGATACTGGAAGCCACGGCCGTTGGCATCGCCCTCAATCATAATCTCGATGAAGGCGCGGTTTACCATATCCATTTCTTTCTTACAGTCACCGTAAGTAAAGTCCATTTCCTTACCGGCAACGATGGCGGGCATATTCTCCAGGTCTCTGGGAACGGTCCAGTCCAAGGTGATGTTGGTGAAGGGTGCCTGCGTACCCCAACGGGAGGGGGTGTTTACGCCGTAAATAAAGGACTGAATGCACTGCTTGACTTCCTTCTGGGTCAGGTTATCCACCTTAACAAAGGGAGCAAGGAAAGTGACAAAAGAGGAGAAGGCCTGTGCGCCTGCCCATTCGTTCTGCATAATACCTAAGAAGTTAACCATCTGGTTGCAGAGGGTAGACAGGTGAGCCGCGGGGGAAGAGGTAATCTTGCCGGGAATGCCGCCAAGACCCTGCTGAATCAGCTGCTTTAAGCTCCAGCCGGCGCAGTAGCCGGTGAGCATAGACAGGTCGTGGATGTGAATGTCGCAGTTGCGGTGGGCAGCGGCGATCTCTTCGTCATAAATCTCGGACAGCCAGTAGTTGGCAGTAATGGCGCCGGAGTTAGAAAGAATCAGGCCACCAACGGAATATGTAACGGTGGAGTTCTCCTTAACACGCCAGTCCAGAGCCTTCAGGTACTGATTGACGGTGTCCTTGTAGTTAAGGAGGGTGGAGCCGATGTTACGCAGCTTTTCTCTCTGCTTACGGTAAAGGATGTAAGCCTTTGCCACAGCTTCGTAGCCGCCCTGGGACAGAACGGTTTCCACACTGTCCTGAATGTCTTCCACGGAAATGTAACCGTCTTTAATCTTGGGAATAAAGTCGCTGGTTACCTTGATAGCCAGAAAGTCGATTACACTGTCGGTGTAAGGTGTCTGTGTGGCGTCAAATGCTTTTTGAATGGCGCTGGCGATCTTTACCATATCGAAGGCGACTACCGCGCCGTCTCTCTTTGTTACCTGATACATATCTTTACCTCCAATTATATTCCCCGCAACTGTGTGTTGGGAGTGTGTATTTTTGCGATCTCTAACAACTGGGTCATTTCTTCTTCGTCAAAAGCACTTAAGCTTGACGGGGACAGCAAATCGCCGCTGTCTTTGAAGCCTTGCAGAAAATAGCGCTTTGCGCCGGCAATCCAAGAAGATAGTTCTGCGATGCTTTCTTTGGTGTGCAATCCTTTTACTACGGTGGTGCGGAATTCGTAGTCCACTTTTCCGGACATCAGGAAATCCCGGCTTCTTTCGATGGCTGCAATGTCCGGCTTGGGAATGCCGGTGGTTGCGGCATAAAAGGCAGGGCTGTTTTTAATGTCCATTGCCACATAATCCGCAAGACCCTCCGAAACAATCTGCTCCAGAAGCGCAGGCTTTGTGCCGTTGGTGTCTACCTTAATGGCGTAGCCAAGTTCTCGAACCTTTTTCAAAAAAGGCAACAATTCCGGGTACAATAGCGGTTCACCGCCACTGATTACCACGCCGTCTAAAAGACTTTGCCTTTTTTTCAAAAAGGCAAGAATATCCGCTTCCGGATACAGGTTTTCTGCGCCTCTACGAACCAGAGATGCGTTGTGGCAAAAGGGGCATCGCAGGTTGCAGCCTTGCACAAAAAGGATGCAGGCGACTTTGCCGGGAAAATCCAAAAGAGTCAAGCTTTGTATACCGGCAAAATCCATAATAAGCTCCTTTCTGTAAACGGTGGTGCTTTCATAGAATAGCATATATTGTACCCTGTGTCAACAAGAAACCACAATATTTAGTGTTGAAATCTCAAAAATCCTCCATATGTGGAAAAAGAATAAAAAAGCCCCCGATACAAGGACTTGTATCGGGGAAAGGCATTATTTCAGGAGAAGTTCAGCAATTTGGATGGTGTTGGTGGCAGCGCCCTTACGGACCTGATCGCCGCAGCACCACAGGCAAATGCCGTTTTCATCGGTGAGATCGGGACGGATACGACCGACGAAAACAATGTCCTGTCCGGAGGTGTCCAGAGGCATGGGATACTGCTTTGCGCCCAGGTCATCTACCAGACGGCAGCCGGGAGCGGTGGCAAGCACCTCACGAACCTCTTCCACAGTAACCTTGCGGTCAAAGTGCAGGCTGACGGAAATAGAGTGGCTGCGGACAACGGGAACACGGACACAGGTGCAGGAGACCTTCAGCTCCGGCAGGTGCATAATCTTTCTGCCCTCGTTCTGCATCTTCATTTCCTCGCTGGTGTAGCCGTCTACCTGCTCGCCGCCAATCTGGGGGATCAGGTTGAAAGCGATCTGGTAGGGGAAAACAGAGGGGGTGTAGCTTTCGCCCTTGGAGAGAGCTTCTACTTCAGCCATCAGTTCAATAGGACCGCCTGCGCCTGCGCCGGAAACTGCCTGATAGGTGGAGGCAGTCATGGTACGGATGGGGGAGAGCTTATTCAGCGCATTAACTGCGGTAACAGTAATGATGGTGGAGCAG